>JACNJP010000061.1 GCA_014382465.1 Planctomycetota bacterium | reverse complement strand
GCGCCGGCGCTGGCTGCGGATCCGGCTGTCCATCCGGTGGCGGAGGCCGCCGCCCCCGAGGGCGTGGCCCCCGAGCTCGAGCGCGGGGTTGTCCGGGTGGTGGCGGCGGACCCCCTCGAGCAGCAGCCGCCCCTGGGCGTTGTTGACGTCGTCCCGCGGCGGCAGCCCCCCCCGCCGCTCCTGGGGGGCCGGGGCCTCGGTCGGCACCGGAACCGGGGTCGCCGGCTGCGGCGCCCAGTCGCCGAAGGAGGCCTCCAGCAGCGCCAGCATCCCGGCGACCTCGAAGTCGCCGAAGACCGCGACCAGCGCCTGGCGGCAGCCGAAGCGCTCGGCGTGGAAAGCCGCCAGGTCGGCGCGGCCGATCGCCCGCAGGGACGCCAGCTCCTGCCGCCGGACCCGCGGATCCTCGGCCCCGTAGAAGGCCCGCAGCGCCTCGCGGGTGGCGGCCTGGCCCGGGTCGTCGTCGCGCTGGGCGACCTCGCTCTGCATACGCGCCCGCAGCCGCTCCAGCTCGGCGTCGGGGAAGCGGGGACGACGGAGCACGTCGCTGAACATGCCGAGGGCGCTCTCGAAGTCCTCGCTCAGGCATTCGAGCCGGCCGACGGTGGCGCGGGGCTGGACCCTGAAGCCGATCTCGGCGCCGCGGAAGGCCAACTCCTCGTCGAGGAGGTCGCCTGGCCAGCGCTCGCTGCCGCCCTCGCGGAGCAGGGCCGCGACCATCTCCGCCGCGCCCTCGCGGCCGGCCGGGTCGGAGTAGCTCCCGGCCCGCAGCCGCAGCTCCAGCTCGATCAGCGGCCGCGAACGGTCCGGCATCAGCAGCACCGTGACGCCGTTCGAGAGCTGGCGCCGCTCGGGCTGGCGCGGCTGGAAGACCGGCGCCTCGGGGACCGGCACCTGGTCGGCGCTGGCGTAGGGGCCGGCCGCCATGGGATGGTGGTCAGGGGCCAGCGGGCCGCGGAGCTCCTCCTGGACCGGATCGGAGCTGCAGGCGGCGGCCAGCAGGGCGCACAGGCAGAGGGCAGTTCGGAAACCCATCGCTCACTCCTCCTCGGACGGCGAGACCAGGTAGACGACGTCGCAACGGTCGGCCCACAGCCGCCCGGCGGCGCGCGAGACGTCCTCGACCCCGAGCGACTCGAGGGCCTCCAGGGAGCGGAACAGCTTGCGCCAGCCGCCGTCCTCGGCCTCGGATTGGGCCAGGGCCCGGGCCAGGCCGGCGCTGCTGCCGAGCTGCCGCAGGAGCTCCATCTTGCCCCGCCGGCGCACCCCGGCGAGCTCGCGCTCGGTCGGCCCCTGGGCGGCGAGCCTCGACGCCTCCTGCTGGACCAGCTCCAGGCACTCGTCGAGCTCGCGGCCGGGCGCCGGCACCACCATGAGGCCGAACAGGGTCGGATCGATCCGGCCGGGGTAGCCGGCGATCCAGTCGACCCGGACCGCGGCGCCCTCCTCCTTCACCAGCCGCTGGTAGAGCCGCGAAGCCGGCCCGCCGGCCAGGATGTCGCCCATGGCGTCGAACAGCTGGCCGCGGCGGCCGGTCAGCGGCGGCACCGGCCAGGCGACGAACAGCATCGGGTTGGCCGGACGCTCGACCCGGCCCTGCCGCGCCCCCGGGCCCCCCGGTTCGAGGGCCCGGCGCGGCCGCCCCGCCGCCCCGGCCGGGAGGCCGCCGAGATAGCGCTGCGCCAGCTCGAACCCCCGCTCCGGCTCGACCCGGCCGACCACCGCCAGCACCATCCGGTCGGCGGTGTAGTGGCGGCGCCAGAAGTCGATCATCTCCGGCCGGTCGAGGTTCGCCAGGTCGTCCATGTGGCCGATGGTCGAGTCGCGGTAGGGGTGGGCGACGAAGGCGGTGTTCAGGAGGGCCTCGAGGGCGGCGCCGAAGGGGCTGGAGTCGGTGCGCATGCGGCGCTCCTCCATGACGACGTCGCGCTCCTTGTAGAACTCGCGCATCACCGGGTCGCCGAGCATCTCGCGGGTGAGCCAGAACCAGGTCTCCATGCGCTCGACCGGCAGCGAGACGAAGTAGCGGGTCGAGTCGGCGCCGGTCGAGGCGTTGGAGTTGCGCCCGCCGGAGGTCTCCATGACCCGGTCGAAGGCGCCGGGGTCGCAGAGGGCGTCGGCCGCCTCGCGGGCGGCCTCGAAGGCGGCCCGCAAGGGCGCGAGCGCCTCGGGGCCGGCGCCGGACGCGGCGGCTGACTCGTAGGCCTTCCAGGCCTCGTCGCAGGCGTCCAGGGCCCTCCGCTCGCTCCGCCAGTCGGTGGCGCCGATGCGCCGCGAGCCCTTGAAGGCCATGTGCTCGGCGAAGTGGGCCAGGCCGGTCAGCCCGGTGGTCTCGTCGATCGACCCGGCGTTGACGTGGACGTGGAAGGAGGCCACCGGGGCGTCGCCGCGCGGCATCACCAGCACCCGCAGGCCGTTGGCCAGCTGGCGCTCGTGGACCGTGGCCGCGAGGGCCTCGAAGCCGGCCGGCTCCTGGGCCGGAAACAGCGGGGCGGACAGGATGAGGACCGTGAGGATCATGGGACGCCCCTTAGGAGCCGAGCGAGGAGGTGGCTGCGGGATCCAGCTCCGGCCGGTGGGGCCTGAGCATCAGCTCCTTGACCGCCGCGGCGCAGTCCAGGCCCTCGAAGAGGATGGCGTGGAGCTGGTGGGTGATCGGCATCTCGACACCGACATCGAGGGCCGACTGGTGGACGGCCTGGGTGGTCCAGACCCCCTCGGCGACCTTCTCGGTCGAGGCCTGGACCTGGGCCAGGGTCTCGCCCTTGCCGATGCGCTCGCCCAGGGCGCGGTTGCGGGAGTGGCGCGAATAGCAGGTCACCATGAGGTCGCCGGCGCCGCTGAGGCCGAAGAAGGTCTCGCGCTCGGCGCCGCGGAAGACGCCGTAGCGGGCCATCTCGACCAGGCCGCGATCGACCAGCGCTGCCTTGGCGTTGTCCCCCAGGCCGAGGCCGTCGGCGACCCCGGCGGCCACCGCGATGACGTTCTTGAGGGCGCCGCCGAGCTCCACCCCGACCAGGTCGCTGCCGGTGTAGATCCGCAGCGAGGCGCTGCCGAGGTCGGCCTGGACCCGCTCGGCCAGGGCCGGGTCCAGGCTGGCGGCGACCACCGTCGTGGCCAGGCCGTGAGCGGTCTCCTCGGCGGGGGAGGGGCCGGACAGGA
>JACNJP010000062.1 GCA_014382465.1 Planctomycetota bacterium | reverse complement strand
AGCTGCCCCCCTGTGACCTGTGGCCCATCCACCGCCCGGCGCCTTCCTTCGACGAGCAGGAGGCCATCACCGACGTCTTCGAGACGGGGATCAAGGTGGTGGACCTGCTGTACCCCTTCGCCAAGGGCGGCAAGATCGGCATGTTCGGCGGCGCCGGCGTGGGCAAGACCGTGCTGATCCAGGAGCTGATCCGGATCACCGCGGTCGAGAAGGGCGGCTTCTCGGTCTTCTGCGGCGTCGGCGAGCGCACCCGCGAGGGCAACGACCTGTGGCTCGAGATGTCCGAGGCCGAGTACACCACCCCTGACGGCGGCAAGGCGGCGGTGATCGACAACGCCGTGCTGGTCTTCGGCCAGATGAACGAGCCGCCCGGCGCGCGGCTGCGGATCGCCCTGTCCGGCCTGACCATGGCCGAGTACTTCCGCGACAGCGAGGGCAAGGACGTGCTGCTGTTCGTGGACAACATCTTCCGCTTCGTCCAGGCCGGCTCCGAGGTCTCGGCGCTGCTCGGCCGGATCCCGTCGGCGGTCGGCTACCAGCCGACCCTTGGCTCCGAGATGGGCGCGCTGCAGGAGCGCATCACCTCGACCAGCAAGGGCTCGGTGACCTCGATGCAGGCGGTCTACGTGCCGGCCGACGACTTCACCGACCCGGCGCCGGTGGCGACCTTCGCCCACCTCGACTCGACCATCCTGCTCGACCGCGCGATCTCCGAGCTCGGCATCTACCCTGCGGTCCACCCGCTGAAGTCGACCAGCCGCATGCTCGACCCGCAGGTCGTCGGGGAGCACCACTACCGGATCGCCACCGAGACCCAGCGGGTGCTGCAGCGCTACGCCGACCTCAAGGACATCATCGCGATCCTCGGCATGGAGGAGCTGTCCCAGGAGGACCGGCAGCTGGTGCACCGCGCCCGCCGCCTGCAGCGCTTCCTGTCGCAGCCCTTCTTCGTCGCCGAGACCTTCACCGGCACCCCCGGCCGCTTCGTGCCGGTGGCCGACACCATCCGCTCCTTCGAGGAGATCCTCGAGGGCAAGCACGACGCCCTGCCCGAGCAGGCCTTCTACATGGTCGGCTCGATCGACGAAGCGGTCGAGAAGGCCAAGACCCTGTGATCCTGGCGGCCACGTGAGCGGCTCCTTCAAGCTTCGCGTCGTCTCGCCGGAGAGGATCCTCCTCGAGGCCGAGGTGGTCTCGGCGCGCTTCCCGGGCGAGGACGGCTCCTTCGGCGTGCTGCCGCGGCACGCGGCGATGGTCTCGCTGACCGAGTCCGGACCGCTCCTGGCCCGGACCACCGACGGCCGGGAGCTCGAATTCCTGATCCACGACGGCTTCGCCGAGGTCCGCGACGACGTGCTCACGGTGCTGACGCGGTCGGCGGAGAAGCCGGGCGAGGTCGACCTGGACCGCGCCAAGCGGGCGGCCGCGCGCGCCCGCGAGCGGACCCGCAACGCCCTCCCCAAGGTCGACTACAGCCGGGCGCTCCCCGCCCTGCGCCGCCCCCTGCGGCGGGAGAGATAGGGCCGCAGACCAGGAGTCGCCCGGCATCCGGCCGTAGCCACCGCTGCGGCGAGCTGCGCGCGTCCCACGCCGGGGAGGCGGTCCGCCTGTGCGGCTGGGTGAACGCCCGCCGCGATCACGGCGGGGTCTACTTCGTCGACCTGCGCGACCGCTGGGGCATCATCCAGCTGGTCGCCGACGAGGAGGCCACCGCCAGCGCCAGGGATGGCCTGAGCGGCCTCAGCCAGGAGGACTGCCTGCTGGTCACCGGGACCGTCCGGCCGCGGGACGCCCAGCACCTCAACCCCGAGCGGCCGACCGGCGAGGTCGAGGTGCTGGTGGCCAGCGTCGAGGTCCTGTCGCACGCCGAGCGGGTCCCCTTCGAGATCGTCGACGAGCTCGACGTGCCCGAGGAGCTGCGCCTCAAGTACCGCTACCTCGACATCCGCCGGCCGCGGGTGCTGGAGCGGCTGGCCTCGCGCTCGCGGGCCAACCACGCCATCCGCTGCCAGCTGGTGGCCGACGGCTTCCTCGAGATCGAGACCCCGCTGCTGACCCGCTCGACCCCCGAGGGCGCGCGCGACTACCTGGTGCCGAGCCGGCTCAAGCCGGGCTCCTGGTACGCGCTGCCGCAGTCGCCGCAGCTCTTCAAGCAGCTTTGCATGGTCGGCGGCATCGACCGCTACTTCCAGATCGCCCGCTGCCTGCGCGACGAGGACCTGCGCGCCGACCGCCAGCCCGAATTCACCCAGCTCGACCTGGAGATGTCCTTCGTCGAGGAGGAGGACGTCTACGCCATGGTGGAGCGGGTCATGGGCCGGCTCTACCGCGAGCTGCGCGGCGTCGAGCTGGCGCTGCCGCTCGAGCGGATGAGCTACCAGGAGTCGCTGCGGCGCTTCGCCACCGACAAGCCCGACCTGCGCAACCCGCTCGAGGTCGTCGACCTGCAGCAGGCCGCCGGCGAGCTCGGCTTCGGCGTCTACGACGGCGTGCTCGAGAAGGGCGGCTTGGTGCGGGCGGTGCGGCTGCCCGGCGGCGCGGCCCTGACCCGCAAACAGATCGACGGCCTCGAGCAGTCCTGCAAGGACGCCGGCGCCGGCGGCATGGCCTGGTGCAAGGTGGGGGAGGACGGCCCCAGCGGCCCCCTCAGCCGCTTCCTGAAGAGCGAGGCGGGGGCCGCCTTCCTGGCGGCCGCCGGCTGCCAGACCGGCGACCTGCTGTGCACCATCGCCGACCGGCCCCGGCGGGCCCTGACCGCCCTCGACGCCCTGCGGCGGGCCGCCGGCGAGGTCCTCGGCCTGGTCCAGGGCGCCGACCGGCTGCTGTGGGTGACCGAATTCCCGCTCTTCGAGGAGGACGATGACGGCGGCTGGATCCCTGCCCACCACCCCTTCACCGCGCCGCACCCGGACGACCTCGAGGCCCTGCTGGGCGGCCAGCGCGCCGGCGTCCGTTCGCGCGCCTACGACCTGGTGATGAACGGCGTGGAACTCGGCTCCGGCTCGATCCGGATCCACCGCAGCGACGTCCAGGAGGCGGGCTTCGCCGCCCTGGAGATCCCGCCGGAGGGGGCCCTCGAGCGGTTCCGCGCCCTGCTCGAGGCCTTCCGCTACGGTCCGCCGCCCCACGCCGGCTGCGCCAGCGGCCTCGACCGGCTCTACGCCC
>JACNJP010000186.1 GCA_014382465.1 Planctomycetota bacterium | reverse complement strand
GCGAGGTGGGCGGGGGCGCGGGGGGCGGTGAGTTGGGCCGAGGGGCGGGCGAAGGGGCAGGGGGCGGTGCCGGCGTAGGTGCCTCCGGCGTGGAGGGCCTTGCGGAGCTGGGAAGCGTGGGGGCGGGTCAGGGGCGACCAGCGGTGGTTGAAGGCCGCGCCGCCCCAGGAGGTCGGGATGTGGCAGCGGTCGAAGCCGTCGGTCCAGCCCTGGGCCAGGTGGTCCGGGTTCCTGGCGCGCGCCAGGTCCTCGCGGTGACAGCTCAGGCACTCGGTGTCGGTCGGCACGAACAGGCCGAGCTCGGCCGCCGGATGGCAGCTACGGCAGGCGGTGGCGGCGTGGGCGCCGACCAGCGGGAAGCGCGTCCTCGAGTGCTCGCTGATCATCCCGCGCGGCCGCCAGTCGGGCTGCTCGTGGCAGTCCTGGCAGTTGGGGCCGAGCTGTCCCAGGTGGACGTCCTCGTGGCAGCCGCTGCAGCCGCGGGCGGCGAAGTCCGCCGCGGGGCCGCGGTCGTTGTGGCAGCGCAGGCACTGAGCGCCCTGGTGGGCCCCTTCGAGGGCGAAGCCGGTCACCTCGGCGTGATCGAATTCGAAGTCCTCGCGGATCTGCTGCCAGCCCTGGCCGGTGTGGCACAGCGAGCAGTCGGCCGGGAATTGGTCGTGCGGGATCACCGGGCCGAAGCCGGCCCACCAGCCCTGGGCGGGCACGTCCTCGCGGTTGCTGACGCAGGCGAAGGTGGTCAGCAGCGCCAGGCCCAGGACCAGGCAGGGGCGGGCCAGCGCGGCCCAGAATCGGTCGGGAGGGTGGACGGCCATGGCTAGAAGCGATTCTGCAGGAAGAAGCCGAGGGTCAGGGAGTCGATCTCGTCGCCGAAGCGCTGCTCGAGGTAGCTGGAGCAGCTCCAGCCCGAGGCGCCGTAGAGGTCCCAGGTCAGCTCGAAGGCGTGCTGGAGCAGGTCCCCTTGGTCGCCGATGAAGTCCTGCTGGGTGAATTGGGCGCTCTCCAGGGCGACCCGCCAGGAGCCCAGTCCGGTGGCCCAGTCGGCGTCCAGGCGGACGCCGGTCACCGAGCTGAACTGGCCCTGGTTGGTGAACAGGGCCGCGCCGAGGTTGCCGCCGGCGAACAGCGGACCGCGCCAGTCGGCCCGGACCTGGCCGCCGCCGCCGCTGTCGTCCTCGTCGCTCCAGGAGTCCACCCGGGCCGACAGCCGCAGGTCGGACCCGATCCGCTTCCAGCCGGACAGGTCGACGCGGTCGGTCTGGTTGTCGGACAGCTGCGCCAGCGTGACCTCGCTGATCTGCAGCCGCAGCAGCTGCGGGAAGCGGATTCGGGAGTAGCCGAGGCGGAAGCCGTCGCCGCCCTCGAAGCGCCAGCCGGCGCTGCTGAAGAGCTGGGTCAGCTCGGCGCCCGAGGACTTGGCGGTGTCCTCGCTGCCGTAGAGGTCGAGCCAGGCGGTGGAGTAGAGATTGAAGCCGGTCGGCGGCGACCAGCTCAGCTTGGCCAGGAACAGGTCGCGGTCGGCGGTGCCGCTGTGCCAGGTCTTCTGGAAGCCGCCGCCGGCGCGTAGCTCGCCGCGCTCGCCGGCGGTGTAGGCGTAGTAGAGCGAGGTCTGGAGGTCCTCGCCGGTGGCGTAGTCGGAGTCGAGCTCGGGGAGGTAGCCGAGGCTGGCGCCGAGGGTGCTCGAGGGGGAGACCCGCAGCGAGTAGTCGGCGCCGTCGGCGACGCCGAACTCCGGGAACTCGCTGTGCAGGAAGCGGCCGAACTCCCACCGCTGCGGGTCGTGGCGGTCGCCGCCGACCGACCAGGACAGGCGGTCCAGCCGCAGCCGGGTGTCGGCCTCGTCGCTGCCGGCGGGCACCGCGTCGATGCGGTGGTTGAGCTCGAAGTCGATCCGCAGCCGGCCGCCGCGGCCGAAGGGGTTCTCGGCCCGCAGGTCGCTGCCGCTGCGGGCGAAGAGGTAGCGCCGGCCGTCGTCCTGGCGGTCGAGGGTGCCGTCGACGCTGGTGTAGAAGCGGCCGTGCCACTCGGTCTGGCGCTCCTCCGGCTTCTGGCCCTTGGACTTGGCCAGCAGCGGCATCGCCTGCGACCACTCGTCCGGGGCTCTCGACCACGGCGGGTGGGCGGGGACCTGGCCGCCGGGCCCGGCCTCGCCCGGCTGGGCGAAGCGGTCGGCCGGCACGAAGGCCTCGGCGCGGGCGCCGACGTCGACCTCGGCGGCCGGGTCGTCCAGGCGGACGGTGGCGTCGCGCGCGCCGGCCAGCTCCACCCGGCCCTCGAGCGAAGCGGCGCCGAGCGGGTGGACGCGGACCCGGTCGCCGGGCTGGAGTCCGGCGTCGTGGCCGCGATCGATCGTGACCAGGCCGGGCGCGGCGGCGATGACGCGCGCTTCCACGCGCTGCGAGCCGGGGTCCTGCGCCATCAGCGGGGCGGCGCAGAGCAGGGTGGTGAGGAGCAGCAGATACCTCATCGCGGTGGCCCTTCGGAGCCGAAGCCATGGCAGTCCTGGCAACGGGTGCCGAGGGGTTTGTAGCGGACCGCTTGGCCGCCGCCGGCCAGGGGCCAGGCCTGGTGGCAGCGCCCGCAGTCGAGGGCGGCGTGGTTGGCGTCGAGCGGGAAGCGGGAGCCGGTCTGGTGGTCGAAGCGCGCCGGTCGGAAGCCCGATTCGTCGTGGCAGCGGGCGCAGTCGTTGCGCCCGGCGACGGCGAACTGGCCGACGTGCGGGTCGGCGTGGCAGGCGGCGCAGTCCTGGCCGCGGGCGAAGCCGTGCCGGCGCCCCAGGGCGTCCTCCTGCCGCAGCGGCGCGTGGCAGGCGTTGCAGGAGGCCTCGGCGTGCTTGGCCTTCAACGGATAGCCGGTCCAGCGCTGGTGGTCGAAGCTGTCCAGGGTCAAGGCCCGGAAGGAGACCGGCTGATGGCAGCGGGCGCAGCCCTCCCGGCCGTCGACCTGGGCCGGCATCCCGGGGCGGTCGAAGGCGCCGCGGTGCGGGTCGGCGTGGCAGGTGGCGCAGCGGTCGCTCGGACCGGGGAAGCGGTCCTGCACCCGGCCCAGGCTGCGGGCGCGGGCCGCGGAGAGCTCTTCCCGGCCGTGGCAGGCTTCGCAGCCGCTCTGGCGGTGGGCGCCGGCCAGCTCGAAGCCGGTCCAGGTGCCGTGGGCGAAGGCGCCCTCGCGGAGCTCCAGGAAGCGCTCGGGACCATGGCAACGCTCGCAGCTCGGGCGGCCGTCGAGCAGGCGCGGCAGGCCGTCCTGGTCGAAGGCCCCGGCGTGGACGTCCTCGTGGCAGCTGGCGCAGGCCCGCGGGTCGCCCGCGACGGTGTCGGCGACGAAGGCGAAGCGTCGGCCGAGCGCGTCCGGCTCCGGCAGGGAGGGATGGCAGGTGGAGCACTCCGCGCGCCGGTGGGCGCCCTCGAGCGGGAAGGAGACCCAGCGCTCGTGGTCGAAGGGCAGCTCCAGGGCGGGGGAGAAGCCGTCCGTGCCGTGGCAGCGGGCGCAGTCGGCGGCGGGCTCGGCAGGCAGCGAGGCGGTGAGGGCTCGGAAGGCTCCAGGGTGGGCCTCGTCGTGGCGGTCCTGGCAGCGCTGGGCGATGCCGCGGAACTGGCGCGGCTGCGCCGGCGCCGGGTGGACGTGGCAGCCGCGGGAATCGGCCCGGCGGTGGGCGCCGGTCAGGATGAAATCGGCCTGGTCGTGGCGCTGGAGGTCGAAGGCGGGCGGCGTCCAGGCGGTCTCGAGGTGGCAGGGGGTGCAGCCGTCGCCGAAGGGACCGCCGGCGAACTGGCCGCGGTGCGGGTCGTCGTGGCAGGATCCGCAGGCGCGGGCGTCGCGGCCCGGGAAGCGCTGGCTCCACCGCAGGCCGTCGTCCGCCGGCGGGTGGCAGCCGGCGCAGTCGGCTTTGTCGTGGGGCGGGGCCAGCGGGAAGCCGGTCGCGATGTGCTGCTCCACGCTGAGCGGCGCGGCGGCGAACGGCGGGCCCTCGACGGGGTGGCAGCCTTCGCAGCGGGCTCCCGCCACCGGCCCCGATGCGGTGGCGAAAGCCAGGACGAAGGCCGGTGCGTGGGGCGACTCGTGGCAGGCCTGGCAGCCGCGCCAGGCTTCCTGGGGGACTCCGCGGTCGAGCGCCTCCACCGACCGCAACGAGTCCTTCGGGTGGCACTCCTTGCAGGCCTGCTCCGCGTGGCCTCCGACCAGAGGGAAGCGCGGATCGTGCTCGAACTCAGCCACCCGGTCGAAGGCCTGCTCCTGGCCGTGGCAGTCCTCGCAGGCGCGCCGCATCCTCCCCTGGTGCGGGTCATCGTGGCAGCTCTCGCAGCGCTGCTCCTGGGCCAGGAAGCGCGACCTCCCGCGCGGCATCAAGCCGAGCTCGGCGTCCGGGTGGCACCGACCGCAGGCGAGCTCGGCGTGCCTGCCGCGCAGGGAGTACTCGGCGATGGCGTGATCGAAGGCCTCGCGGGTGTTCCCGGCGAGGACGAAGCTCTGGTCGGTGACCAGCGGGAATTGATCTCCGAGGTGTTCGAAGTGGCAGCCGCCGCAGTCCTGACCGACCGGGTCGGCGAGGGAGCCGTGCAGGCCTCGCCGCTCGCTGAGCTGGCCGGCGATCCGGTCGTGGCACTTGAGGCAGGCCGCCGCCAGCTCGCCGGGCTGTCCGCCGTGGCAGCCGGCGCAGGCTCGTCGGCCGCGCAATTCCTTCTCCTGGGCATGGGTCGGGTGGATCGGGCCGGGGGAGGTGTTGTGGCGCAGGTCGACCAAGGCCAGCAAGGAGACCGCCGCCAAGCTCGCCAGGCTCAGCCAGAGGCGAGGATCGCGCAGCCTCACCGGCCGAAGTCCCCAGGGAGGTCGGCGTAGCGGAGCGCGGTGAAGACGTGGGTGGCGATCAGCAGCACCATCAGCAGGGCGATCCACCGGTGCAGGTAGCGCCAGCTCGCCAGCAGGCCCCGCAGGTCCTCGAAGTGAGCCGCCATCAGCGAAGTGCGGTGGGCCCGGCGCGCCAGGGTCACGAGCTTGCGCACCTGGCTCTCAGGGATGTCCCGTTGCTTCCCTTCCTGCCGCAGCCGCGACAGGGCCCGCCGCAGGCTGCGCTGCCCCGCGAGCAGCGCCAGCAGCCTGCTCGGGAAGGACCGCTCCCAACGTTGAACGCGCACCAGTTCCTCGATCTCGGTTCGGACCCGCTCGCCGAATCCGCGGTGGGTCTGGTCCCAGACCGAGGAGAGAGCGGCGAGCTGGGACTCCACCTCATCCAGCGCCATTTCGCGGCCATTCGCCGCACGCGGGACGAAAGAATAGAGGTAGCGGCCCATGGCGCCGGTGCCCACCAGGATCGTCAGGCAGCCCAGCGCGTGCCCGCCGACGGTCTGGCCGGGGTCGAGGGCGGCGTGGAGCAGGGCCAGGACGAAGGCCAGGACGCCGGTGGCGACGTGGCTGGTCATCCAGGCCTGGAGCGAGCCGAGCCGCAGCGGCAGCCGCGGGTTGCGGCGCAGCAGGTAGCTGAGGTTGAGCAGGATCAGGGCGGCGGAGCCGATGCCGAAGGCCAGGCCGACGCCCCGGGACGGCCGCAGCAGCTCATGCAGGGAGTGGTGCGCCCGGCCGGCCGGGTCGAGCTGGTAGTAACCCTGGAAGTAGAGCACCCAGGCGAGGGCCGCCAAGGTCAGGACCAGGCCGGTGGCGAGCGCGCCGAGCAGCCCGGGCCCCTGGTCCACCACCGGCGCCATCACCCGGCGGTCCTCGGGGGCGAAGGAGACGCCGCTGGCCTCCAGCAGGGGGTAGGGCGGGATGCCGCCCACCATCACGAAGACCTCGTCGTTGGCGCGTTCGAGCTCCCGCTGCCCCTCTCCTTCACCGGCCACCAGGATGACCCGGTCCGGCAGGATGCCAGCGACCCGCGAGTCGAACACCACCTCGACGGAGCGGGTGGCGATCGCCTGCTCGATCCGGGCCTCGTTGCGGGCCTTGAGCCGGAAGAAGGAGGACTTGCGATAGGACAGCGTGACCTGGTTGCCGGGCTGCTCGGCGAGGCCGATGGCGGCCTCGACGGCGCTGTCGCCGCCCCCGACCACGAGCAGCTTGCGGCCGCGGTGGGAGTTGGCGTCCTGCAGGGCGTAGCTGACCTTCCGCAGCTCTTCGCCGGGCACCCCGAGCCGCCTGGGCGTGCCTCTCCGCCCGAGGGCCAGGCAGACGTAGCGGGCGGGATGAGCGCCGGCGCTGGTCCGGACGACGAAGCCCCCAGCCTCCAGGGGCTCGACTCCCAGCAACTCCTCCCCGGTCCGCAGCGGCAGGTCCTGCTCGGCGGCGATCCGCTCCCAGAGCTCGATCAGCCCCTCCTTGAGGTAGCTGGTCTGGCTGAGCTTGCCGTGCAAGGGAAGCTCGACCGGCTGGGTCATGACCAGCTTGTTGCGCGGGTACTTGGCGACCGTCCCGCCGATCGCGTCCTCCTGCTCGAGCAGGCGGAAGCGCAGGCCCTGGCGCTTGGCTTCCAGGGCCGCCGCGAGGCCGGCAGGGCCGGCGCCGACGATGCACAGGTCGAGCAGATCCGGCCGCGGCTCCTCCGCCCGCAGCCGGCGGGCCACCTCACCGGCGATGGCGCTGCCGTGGGCGATGGCGGTCCGGACCAAGGCGTAGCCGGTGACCTCCCCGGCCAGGAACAGGCCCGGGGTCCCGCGCGCCTCCAGGTTCTCGGTCAGCGCCGGGATGTCGCGGCGCTCCTCGACGTCGCCCAGGGTCAGGGCGATGGCGCCCACCGGACACTCAGCCGCGCAGCGGCCGTGACCGACGCAGCGACCGCCATGGACCACCAGCGCCTGGCCGTGCAGGATCTCCAGCACGCCCTCCTCCGGGCAGGCGGCGACGCAGGTGCCGCAGCCGATGCAGCGGCTGAGGTCGACGTGCGGGAATTGGAGCCGGGCGCGGTGGCTGCCGCGCTGCTTGGCTTGCTGGCGCTCCTCCAGGCCACGCCGGAGCTGCCGCAGCTCGAATCTGCGCGTTCCGGTGGCCGCCAAGGCGACTGCCAGGCCAAGCGCGACGGCGACCAGCGGGATCAGGCTCATGAACGGGCCGGGTGGCGTGAAACCGGCGGCGCCAGGCCGATTTTATCGAAGCTCGAGCCCTGGTTCCTCCCGGTCCGGTCCCGGCCCTAGGATGGGGCCGAGGGCAACCTCTCTCCGATCGACCCATCATGCGCCTGCTCCTCTCCTTGGCGGTTTTCGCGGTCCAGGCCTTGAGCCCGGCGCTGGCCCAGGAGCCGGCCGCGGCGACCGCCGAGCGCGCGCCGATGCGGGTCCTGTTCCTCGGGAACAGCTACACCGAGCAGAACAAGCTGCCCTGGGTGGTCCAGGCCCTGGCCGCCTCCGCCCGGATCCCGGTCGAGATCGAGGTGGAGGCCCGGACCCCTGGCGGCTGCACCTTCGAGCGCCACTGGATCGGTGGCCGGTCGGTGGACCTGATCCGCCAGGGTGGCTGGGACGTGGTGGTCCTCCAGGAGCAGAGCCAGCTGCCGCTCTCGGATCCGCTGCTGATGGTGCGGAACGGCAAGAAGCTGATCGCCGAGGTCCGCGAGGCCGGCGCCCGGCCGCTGCTCTTCATGACCTGGGCCCGCAGCGGCGAGCTGGACACGACCGAGGCTCTGGAGTCGGCGTACCGGGGTCTCGGCGCCCAGGCCGACGCGGAGGTGGCGCCGGTCGGGCTGGCCTGGCGCGAGGCTCTGGAGCGGAAGCCCCACTGGGAGCTCCACAAGGCCGACGGCTCCCACCCGACTCCACGAGGCACCTACCTGGCAGCCTGCGTCCTGCTGGGCTGGATCGCCGACCTCGACCCCCGCAGCCTCGGCGACATTGGGCGCCGGGAGCTGGTTCCGGAGGAGATGGACTTCCTGCACGAGGTCGCGTCGCGCTTCGTGCCGGCCTCGGCGGTCCTGCCGATGGTCCGGGGCCTGCACGCGAGCCAGGTGGGGGATGACCGACTCGCCTTGAAGTGGATCAAGTTCGAGGACCGGGTGGATCGGCTGCGCGTGGAGCGCCGGAACACCGATGAGGAGGACGGCGCCTTCACCGTCGTCGCCGAGTTGAAGTGCAGCGCCACCAGCTGGTCCGACCGGGACCTCCCGCCGGCGACGTCCTTCGCCTACCGGATCCATCCGGTCTTCATCGAGAAGCAGCTGGCCCTGAAGTCGTCTGGGGTGGGGCGGAGCTTGAAGCTGGAGCTGAGGCCGGGGAGCCGGGTGGAACTCGCCGTCGCCGAGGGGACGGTGGAGTGGACCTTCGCCGGCGAGCGGGTCCGGCTCGTCGCCGGCCAGCTCCGGTTGGTGGCGCCCGGCGCGTCCGACGCCACCTTCGAAGCGGAGGCGGCGGCCGTGGACGGCGCCGCGACGGCGATCGCCCGCCTGCTCCCGGCCGCCCGGCGAATCGACGCCATCCCGCCGCTGGTCGTGACCACCGAGGCGGATTGAAGCGCGGGCCGTCGGCGCGGCGGCGTTAGCCGTCCAGCCGCTTCAGGAACACCCGGCGGAAGCGCACCGGGTCGTTGTGGCCGGCGAAGCCGAAGTGTCCCCTGCTGCGGGTGCGGCCCGGATGCTCGTGCCCGCTCATGGGCGCTTCGATGGTCCCGAGGTCGGCCTCGGTGATGAGGCTGCCGTTGAGCTCCACCTGGATCGTGGAGCCGACGACGGTGACCTCCTGGAAGTTCCAGTCGCCGACGGGGCGCTGGTAGCCGCGGGCCGCCGGCACCATGCCGTAGACCGAACCGTGGAATTGGTAGGGCTTGAGGCCGGCGTACTTGGGGGCGCTGTCGTCCAGCACCTGCAGCTCGCACATGCCGACGTAGGCGGTGTCGCCCTGCCCCGGATAGCGGATCGCCAGGCCATTGTTGCCGCCGGGCGGCAGCTGGAATTCGATCCGGGCGGCGAAGTCGCCGTACTCCTCCTCGGTGTAGATCGTGCCGCCGCGGCCGGGCCGGCACAGCAGCGCGCCGCCTTGCACCATGTAATCCTCGACCGGTCCGGCCCAGCCGTCGAAGTCGCGGCCGTTGAAGGCGCGGCGGAAGCCCTCGTCGCCGTGCGAGGCGAGCACCAGGTTGGCTTCGTCCGAACTCAGCTCGTGGACCGCGAGGCCGCGGAAGCGGATCTCGCCGCCATGGGTCTGGAGCTGGACCGGCCCGCGGGGCGGCAGCGGCTGGCTGCGGTCCCAGTAATTCTCCAGCGGGGTGTGGTCGACGGTCTTCTGGCCGTTCAGCCACACCGACACGCGCGCGCCGACCATCAGGACGCGTACCTGGTTCCACTCGCCGAAGGGCCGGTCGGCCTTGACCAGCGGATCGCGGGCGAAGCGCTGGTTGTTCCACAGCCCGCCGGAGCCCTTGCCGGCGCCGATCTCCCACTTGCCGCCGGCCTCGGTGGTGTCCCAGATCTGGACCTGCGGGGTCGCCTTCAGATACAGGCCGCTGTCGGCCTGGGCGACGGTCTTGTATTCGAGCAGCAGCTCGAAGTCGCCAAATTCCCGCTCCGTGGTCAGGAAGACGCCGTGACCGTCGTTGACGATGACTCCGTCCCGCACGCTCCAGTGCAGGGCGACGTCGGCGTCCCAGCCCGCCTGCTGGGCGGCGCGCTCCTCGGGGTCCCATCCCTGCTCCGTCCCGGGGGCGAGGTGCGGCCGGCCGCGCCAGCCCTCGAGCGAAGTGCCGTCGAACAGCGGAGTGAAGCCGGGCGGCGCTTGCTGGGGAGTGGGAGCGGACAGGAGGAGGGCGGTGAGGACGAGGATCATCTGCGGGTCGGCTGGCTTCGGGGACACTCAGCGTAGCGGCTCTTCCCGGGGCATCGCCGCCTGGGTCTCGGATCGCCAGCGCTCCAGCGCCGACCGGAGTTCACGAGTCAGGTCCTGGCGCTTCTCGGCCAGGTCGGTGGCCTCCCCTGGGTCCTCCACGAGGTCGTAGAGCTCGGCGGCGCCGGTCTCGAAGCGTTCGATCAGCTTCCACCTTCCGCGGCGGATCGCCGCCGAGGGAGTGCAACGCCAGGTCCCGAGCTCCGCCGAGCACTCGAGGTAGACCGGCATGTGCCAGACCAGGTCGCGCGCTGCCAGTCGGTTGACCGTGCCGCGCCACAGCGGGGTCAGGTCCAGGCCGTCGAGCAGCGAGGTCCCGTCCAAGGGGACCCCGGCGGCGGCCAGCAGGCTTGGATAGAAGTCCACGGTGGTGACCAGCTCCGGACAGAGGCTGCCAGGTGCGGTGTGGCCGGGCCACGAGACGAGGAGCGGCACGCGGATCCCTCCCTCCTCGAGCATGCCCTTGCCGCCTCGCAGCGGGGCGTTGCTGGTGACCTCCGCGCCTCCCTCCAATCCGGCGTCGCGGTATCCGCCGAGCCCGCCGTTGTCAGAGGTGAAGATCACCAAGGTGCGGTCAGGTATTCCCCGGCCGGCGCCCGCTCCAGCCCGTGAGGCGGGGCGCCGCCGCCCTTGGCGTAGGGGGCGTGGTAGCTGGGCGGATGGCCGCGATGGTCGCCGCCGAGATTGAAGTCGAAGCCCTGCGCCTCGGGCCCTGTGTCGGGGCCGTCTCCGAGGTGCCACTTGCCGAGATGGGCGGTCCGGTAGCCCGCGGCCTGCAGATCTTCGGCGAAGGTCTGGACCTCGCCGTCGAGTTCGGTCCGGTTCGGCGCTGGGACCAGCCTTCGGTATTCCTCTCTTCCCCGCGCGGAGCTGCCCACGGTATAGACCCCGGTGCGCGGGGCCCACTGCCCGCTCATGAGCGCGGCCCGGGTCGGAGCGCAGTTGGGGGCCGCGGCGTAGGCGTTCGGGAACCGCATGCCCACAGAAGCCAGGCGGTCCAGGTGGGGCGTCTCGTAATAGCGGCTGCCTTGACAGCCCAGGTCGGTCCAGCCGAGGTCGTCGGCGAGGATGAAGACGATGTTCGGGCGCTCCGCCCCTGCTTGCGGGCCGGGTCCGAGAGCGAGCAGCAGCGCCGGCAGCAGCGAGATCATGCGACCCAGGCTAGCCTGCCGTGCAGAAGCCGGCGCCCGTCATTCCCGACCTCATCGCGGGACCGTAGGCTAAGGGAGATGTCGTCGCCCAGCCGCAGCCTCACCGTCCTCCTCGGGATCGTCGCCACGATCCTGATGGGCTGGGTGCTCTACGTCGGCGCCGGCATCCTCCAGCCGCTGGTCATCGCCCTGCTGCTGACCAACATCCTGCAACCGGTGGTGCGCCGGCTGGGGCGCTGGCACATTCCGCCGCCGGTCACCGTCGTCCTGCTGACGGTGCTGCTGTTCTTCGGGCTCGCTCAGGCCGGGATCTTCCTCCGGGACCGCCTCCAGAGCTTCTTGGACCCGTCGAAGGCGGCGCAGACCGAGCTGGAGGTGGACCAGGGCCCGGGACAGGCTCCCGCGACACCGCCCGAGCTCGGCGCCGGTGCCGCCGCTCCTCCTGCGGGCGAGGCAGGCGGCCAGGAGCCGGAGGAGGGGGAGCGGCACGTCGTCGGCGGCTGGCCGGGGATCATCGAGGGCATCATCGCCCGACTGGACGAGCAGGAGCGGACCCCGGACGCCATCAAGGAGGTGTTCCGCAACGTGCTCACCCAGGTCAACGGCCAGCAACTCGCCGGCACCCTCATCGGCAGCGGCATCGGCTTCACTCGCGGGCTGGTCCTGGTGATGATCTACATGATCTTCATCTTCGCCGAGCAGGCGGTGTTCAAGCGGAAGATCCTGTCGATCGCCGGCCGGAAACGGGAGGAGGCGGCGCAGATCCTCGACACCATGGCGATCGGGATCCAGAGATATCTCGGCGTGAAGACCCTGGTGTCCTTGATGACCGGCGGCCTGGCCTATCTGACCCTGCAGTTCCTCGGCATCGACTACGCGATCCTGTTCGGTCTCCTGACCTTCCTGCTGAACTACATCCCGACCTTCGGCAGCATCATCGCCGGCATCTTCCCGACCTTCACCGCCCTGGCGGCGGGGGACCCCTGGTCCTCGGTGGTGATCATCATCATCGCCTACCTCACCATCAATTTCGTCCTGGGCACCTTCCTCGAGCCGAAGGTCCTCGGCCGGGAGCTGAACCTCTCGCCCTTGGTGATCGTGATCTCGGTGGTGTTCTGGGGCAGCCTTTGGGGAGTGGTGGGCGCCTTTCTCGCCGTCCCGCTCACGGCCTCCGCCCAGATCATCCTGGCCAGTCAGGTGCGGACCCGGGCGATCGCCGTCATGCTCTCGAGCCGCCCGCCGCCGGACGACCGCGCGGTGCAGTAAGCTGCCCACCGAAGGCCTCGGGAGGGCACTTCCGGGCGCGCTTTTTCTCTCGGACCCTCGCCGCCCCGCGCCATCTCTGGCATGTTCCCGATGGTGGTTTATCTCCCGCGCGTGAGCGGAAGCACAAGCATCAAGAGGGGGCCCGTTCGACAGGTGCTGCTCGGCGATGAGGCCGTGGCCCTGGGGGCGGTCCACGCCGGAATCACCGCCGCCTACGCCTACCCGGGGACGCCTTCGACCGAGATCCTGGAGTACCTGATCCGCCTCTCGGACCAGGCGGGCAAGCCCAAGGCGTGCTGGTGCGCCAACGAGAAGACCGCCTTCGAGGAGGCGCTCGGGGTCTCCATGGTCGGCCGTCGCGCCCTGGTGGCGATGAAACACGTCGGCCTGAACGTGGCCGCGGATCCGTTCATGAACGGCGCCATCGTCCAGATCAACGGCGGACTGGTGGTGGCGGTGGCCGACGACCCGGGCATGCACAGCTCGCAGAACGAGCAGGATTCGCGCTACTTCGCTGACATGGCGCGGATCCCCTGCCTGGAGCCCGCCAACCAGCAGGAGGCCTACGAGATGGTGCGCGAGGCCTTCGAGCTGTCGGAGCAGTTCCACGTCCCGGTGATGGTGCGGCTGGTGACCCGGCTGGCCCACAGCCGCGCAGTGGTCCGCCCCCAGCCGCCCCTGGCCGAGCGGCCGATGAAGAAGCCGAGGGACACCCGCGGCTGGACCCTC
Source organism: Planctomycetota bacterium (assembly GCA_014382465.1). Classification (GTDB taxonomy): domain Bacteria; phylum Planctomycetota; class UBA1135; order UBA1135; family UBA1135; genus J029. The sequence continues at coordinate 3,259 of JACNJP010000186.1, read as the reverse complement.
CTGCCGGCCTACGCCAGGATGCAGTGGCGTGACCTGCTCGACCGGCAGCCCGACATGCTGGCCTTCAGCGAGGCGTCCCCGAACAACCAGCTGGTCCTCAACCCCGAGCGCCACGACCTCGGTGTGATCACCACCGGGCTGGCCCGGAACTACTACTTCGAGAACTTCGGTGAGCTGCGCCACCGGCCGTCCCACCTCCACGTCGGCGCCTACCCCCTGCCCGTGGCGCGGATCCGCGAGCTCGCCGCCCACGTCGACAAGCTGCTCGTGCTGGAGGAGGGCAACCCGTACCTGGAGCGCTACCTGCGCGGCCTGCTGCCGCAGGCCCTGCGAATCGAAGGCAAGCTCTCCGGCCACCTGCCCCAGGACGGCGAGCTGACCCCTGACTTCGTCCGGCTGGCGCTCGACCTGCCTGGCCGGAGGTCGGTCTCGACGACCGACCTCCCGGTCCGCAACCGGCCGCCGCAGCTCTGCCAGGGCTGCCCGCACGCCGACAGCTACGCCGCCATCAGGGCGTCCATCGAGGGCCTGGAGCAGTCGCTGGTCGCCTCGGACATCGGCTGCTACACGCTCGGCGCCCTGCCGCCCTACTCCGCGATCGAGTCCTGCGTGTGCATGGGAGCCTCGATCGGAATGGCGAAGGGGGCGGCCGAGGCCGGCATGAACCCGGTCTTCGCGGTCATCGGCGACAGCACCTTCCTGCACTCCGGCGTGACCCCGCTGATGGACGCCGTCGCCCACGACGCCGACATCGTGCTCGTGATCCTCGACAACTCGACCGTCGGCATGACCGGCGGGCAGCCGACGATCTTGCCGTCCTCTGCCCTGGAGCCGCTGGTCCTCGGGCTCGGCGTTCACCCCGAGCACCTGCACGTCCTTGAGGCCCATCCCAAGCGGGTCGGCGAGATGACCGAGGTGCTCCGGCGGGAGATCCGGCATCACGGCCTCTCGGTGGTCATCGCCGTGCGCGAGTGCATCGAGACCGCCAAGCGTCGCCGACGGGAGGAGAGGAGCCCGCAACCTGGAGGAGCGGAAGGATGAAATACGACATCTTGCTGGCCGGAGTCGGCGGACAGGGGCTGCTTTCGATGGCGGTGATCATCGCCTCGGCAGCCATGAAGAACGGCTACTTCGTGAAACAGTCGGAGGTGCACGGCATGTCCCAGCGGGGCGGCGCCGTGCTCGCCAACCTGCGCATCTCCGACCAGCCCATCCACAGCGACATCATCGCCCGCGGCGACGCCGACATGATCTTGAGCCTCGAGATCATGGAGGGTCTCCGCTATCTCGATTACCTGGCCGCCGACGGCACCATGCTCACCAGCACCGGGCGCGTGGAGAACATCGGCGACTACCCGGCCCAGGAGGAGATCGTGGACCGGATCCAGCAGCTTCCTCACACCTGCCTGGTCCAGGCCGATGACCTCGCCAAGGAGGCCGGCACCGTGCTGGCGGGGAACATGGCCATGGTCGGGGCCGCCTCGGTGTTCCTTCCGCTCGAGGCCGAGGGGCTCGAGATCCAGATCGAGCGGCTCTTCCGGCCCAAGGGTGGGAAGGTCGTGGAGACCAACCTGAGAGCCTTCCGGCTGGGCAGGAACTCGCTGTCATGCGCAGCGCCTTGAGCGAGGATCTCCTCGATGCCGTGATCCGCCAGGCGCGCGCCGCCGGACGGGGTGTCCTGCTGGAGCACGAGGGCTACCGGCTGCTCGCCGAGCTGGGCATCCGCACGCCGCGGCACTCGCTCGTGACCGGCGCAGGCGGGCTGACCGCCGCCGAGCTCCGCGGTCTCGGGAGCGGGCAGGTGGTGGTCAAGGCCGTTTCGGCGGGGATTGCCCATAAGAGCGAGCTCGGCGCGGGGAAGGGGGTTCAAGCCGAGATGTCCAAAATCGATTCCGCCCTCTCCGCGATGGCGGCGGCCCTGCCGAAAGGCCTCCCCGAGGGCTTCCTCGTCTGTGAGTTCATTCCGCATCGCGACGGCTTCGCCGACCAGCTCCTCCTCGGCGCGCGCTGGACCGAGGATTTCGGTCCGGTGGTCACGCTGGGGCCGGGTGGCGTCGAGGCAGAATTCCTGGCCCGGGCAGTGCGTCCAGGTGAGGAGTTGGCCTTGTTCTCTCCTGAGATGGCCGCCGATGCCGCCATCGATTCGGCCTTGGAGCGCGCCGCCGTGACCCGCCTGGCGGCCCAGCCCTGGCGAGGCAAACCACCCCGCCTCTCCCTTCCGGACCTCCGGCACCTGGTCCAGGTCATCAGCGTCTTCGCCGAGCGGGCTTTCGCGGCCGGCCTGGACGAGTTCGAGATCAACCCGTTGGCTCTCACTCCCGATGGGCCCGTAGCGCTCGACTTCAAGGCCAGGCTGGCGAGCGAGCGCGGGGTGGTCCCTCCCGAGCGGCCGCGAGACCAGCTCCGTCGGCTGCTCCAGCCGCGAACCATCGCGATCCTGGGCGTCTCCGAGCGCCCGAACCCGGGACACATCATCGTTCGCAACACGCTGGAGGCCGGCTTCGACCCGTCCCGGCTCTGGATCGTGAAGCCCGGCCGCGCGGAGCTGCTCGGCTGCCCTTGCGTCCCCGATGTGGCCTCCCTGCCGCAGCCGGTCGACCTCATGATCCTGGCCGTGGGCGCCCCCCAGGTGCCTGAGATCGTGGCCGCGGTGATCGACCAGCGGCTGGCCGAGAGCCTGATCGTCATCCCGGGAGGGCTCGGCGAGCACAGCAGCAGCGGCAGCCTCGCCCGCGACCTTCGGCGGTTGCTCCACGAGTCGAGGGCCCTCGATTGGCGCGGCCCGGTCATCAACGGCGCCAATTGCCTCGGAGTCCGTTCGCGGCCGGGCGGATACGACACCCTCTTCATTCCCGGTCACAAGCTCCCGGTTCCCAAGGCGCCGGAGTCCCCGCTGGCCCTGATCTCCCAGAGCGGCGCCTTCGCCGTGGCCCAGGCCAGCAAGCTGTCCCGATTGAACCCTCGCTACATCGTCACGACCGGGAACCAACTCGACCTGACGGTGGGGGATTACCTCGAGGAGCTGGCTGGAGACGAGGAGATCCGGGTCTTCGCTTGTTACGTCGAGGGCTTCCAGCCGCTGGACGGCGCCCGCCTCCTGCGGGCTGCGCGGCGCATCGTCGCCAGCGGTCGCTCCGTGGTGCTCTACCGCGCTGGGCGGACGCCAGCCGGCGCCAGCGCCAGCGCTTCGCACACCGCCTCCGTCGCCGGGGACTATGTCGTGACTCGCGAGCTCGCCAGGCAGGCGGGGGTAGTGGTG
>JACNJP010000064.1 GCA_014382465.1 Planctomycetota bacterium | reverse complement strand
CCCGCACCGCGCCCTGCCTGTGCGGGGGGGGCCCCCGCGGCCGCCGCGCCCGCCCGGCCGGGGGGGGGCGCCGGGGGCGCCGGGGGGATCCCGGGGGGCCGGGGAAATCCCCGCCAAGGGGCGGGTCCCGGCGTCGTCTCCCCGGATGTGAGAGGTTTGGATCCCACCGCTGGACCCGCCGACGGCCTCCTGCTCGCGAGCTTCCTCGCGGGCGACGCCGGCGCCTTCGACCGCCTGGTCGAGCGCTGGCAGGGGCCGTTGCTCCGCTTCGCCACCTCGCTGCTGCGCAGCGAGGACGCGGCCGAGGACGCGGTCCAGGAGGCCTTCCTGCGTCTCATCCGAAAGACCCCTGAAGTCGGCAGCGACGGAGTCCTCGGCCCCTGGTTGTTCCGAGTCTGCCGCAACCTCTGCTACGACGCCATGAAGACCGACACGCGAGAACGGAAGAGACGGGAGAGAGCCACGCCGCCGGCGGAGTCGGCCAACCCGGCCGCCACCGCCGAACACGGCGAGCTGACCGCCCTGGTGGGCCGCGAGATGGAGCGGCTGCCCGAGCGGGAGCGCGAGGTCCTGCGCCTGAAGGTGCACGAGGGCCTCAGCTACCAGCAGATCGCCGAAGTGACCGGTCTGGCGACCGGGACCATCGGCTGGCTGATCCACAACTCGCTGAACCACCTGTGCGAACGCCTGCGGGCGGTCGAGGCGCTGTAGGGGGAGGGAGAGAAGATGACCCACACCAACGATGAATCCCAACGCTTCCCCGAGACTCTCGAGGAGAAGCTCACCGCCCACCTGATGGGCGAACTGGACCCGGCCGGCGAGGCCGAGCTGGTCGCGGCGCTGGCCGCCGACCCGGCGCGGCGCGCCCGCAGGGTCGAGCGGGGGCCCCTGGTCGGCCCCCTGCGCCAGCCCCGGCCGCCGGCGCCGTCGCTGGGGGAGGACCGCCGCGCCGAGCTGCGGCAGGCGGCCGCGACGGTGTCGGCGCCGGCCAGCCCGCGGGCCGGCCTGCTGCGGTTGCCGCAGATGATGAAGTGGGCGGCGGTGTTCGTCGCCGCCGCCGGCGGCGCCTGGTGGTTCGGAGACGGCGCGCTGCGGCCCGAGTCCAGCGCCAGCGAGATGGCCAGCGCGCCGGCGCGCGACCTTCGCCAGGACCAGCTCGAGGCCCTCGGCTACGTCGACTCGGCCGACGGATCGGGCGAGTCGGTGGCTCCGCCGGCGGATGGACGGCGGTCCTTCAGCGCCACCGAGAGCCGGGAGGCGGCCCGGGCCCAGGCCAAGGACGGGGTGAAGCCCCAGAGCGGCGAGTTGGGATTCGCCTTCGACCTGGACGGCGCGACGGTCCAGGACCTGGTGGCTGGGCTCGGCTACGTCGACGCGGAGGCGCCGGAGCAGGATTCAATCCTGCGGCTCGAGGCCATGAAGAAGGGCGGCACCTTCCGCGGCCCTGGCGACTCCGTGCCTCCCGGCGGCGGCGGAGGGAATTTCGCCTTCACCCCTGGTTCAGACCAGGCCTCGCTCGGCGCCGAGGTGAAGCTTGTGACCCCGACCGCCCCGGCGGCTGGCGGAGCGCCGGCGACGACCGGTGCTCCGTCCACTCCGGCGCCGGCGGGCAGAGGCGCCGCGCTCCCGGGCGAGGGGACGCCGCTCAGCTCCTACACCTACTCCAGCGAAGCCGGGGACGACCGGAACATCATCTCGCGGACCGAGAATTTCTACGACGATTTGGTGCTCGGAGAGGACATCCTCGATCCCTTCGGTGAAGGGGACGGCGGCGGTTCGTCCAGCCTCTCTTACTCCAGCCGGGCCCGGATCCGCGGCGGCCTCGGCGAGGCCCTCGAGCGGGAACAACCCCGCCTGATCGTCATCGACGGCTACGGCCGCCGCTACCACGACCAGCACGTCGTCGAGCAGTACCTGTGCCGGAAGCCGAAGGAGACGCCGCGGGACATGTTCTTCCGCTACTACGGCGACAACCCGATGGTGCGCGCCGAGGAGGACGCCCTCAGCACCTTCGCCGCCGACGTCGACACCGCCAGCTACCCGCTGGCCCGCAAGTACCTGAGCGCCGGCAACCTGCCGCCCAAGGCCGCGATCCGCACCGAGGAGTTCGTCAACTACTTCCGGCACGAGCTGGCGCCGCCGGCCGAGGAGGACTTCGCGGTCACCATCGCCTACGCCCCGACGCCCTTCAGCGGCGGCGCGGGAAAGGGTACCTTCCGCGTCGGCGTCAAGGCCCGCGAGGTCGACCGCGAGTCGCGAAAGCCGCTCAACCTGGTGTTCGTGGTCGACCGCAGCGGCTCGATGGCCGACGGCAACCGCATCGAGCTGGTCAAGCGCTCGCTCGAGCTGCTGGTCGACCAGCTTCGCGACGACGACACCGTCGGCATCGTCGCCTTCGAGAGCAGCGCCCACCTGGTCCTGGAGCCGACCCCCGGCTACGAGCGCTACCAGATCCGCGAGGCGGTCCGCAGCCTGACCACCGGCGGCTCGACCAACGCCGAGGCCGGCCTGGTGATGGGCTACGCCCTGGCCGAGAAGGCCTTCCGCGCGGCGGCCTCCAACCGCGTCGTGCTGTGCTCGGACGGCGTCGCCAACACCGGCGAGACCGACCAGGGCCGCATCCTCGAGCGCATCCGGCGCTTCTCGGAGCGGCAGATCGACCTGACCGCGATCGGCGTCGGCATGGGCAACCACAACGACACCTTCCTGGAGCAGATCGCCGACAGCGGCAACGGCGCCTGCCACTACGTCGACGACTTCGAAGAGGCCAAGCGGGTGTTCGTGGAGCGCTTCACCGGCACCATGCAGACGGTCGCCCGCGACGTGAAGATCCAGATCGAGTTCAACCCCGGCGTGATCAAGCGCTGGCGCCAGCTCGGCTACGAGAACCGCGCCATCGCCGACGCCGACTTCCGCAACGACGCGGTGGACGCCGGCGAGATCGGCGCCGGCCACGAGGTCATCGGCCTCTACGAGGCCGAGGGCCACATGGGCGTCGCGATCGACGACTGGGTGGTGAAGGTCCGCCTGCGCTGGTTCCCCGACGGCTCGCGCGAGGCGGTCGAGAGGGAGGCCGTGCTGAAGCTGGGCGAGGGCACCAGCCGCTTCGACCTGGCCGACCCCCGCTTCCGCCTCGGGGTGGTCGCCGCCCAGTACGCCGAGGTGCTCCGCCGCAG
>JACNJP010000275.1:3448-16309 GCA_014382465.1 Planctomycetota bacterium | reverse complement strand
GGAGGACGGCGGAGGCGTAGAGGTCGGGGCCGGCCGCGCGGAAGCGCCGCATCGCCTGCGGGCTGAGGCGGTTGGCGGTGAGGTTGGCGACCGCGCCGCTGGGGAAGCGCAGCCGCGCCGAGCAGATGTCCTCGGCCTCCGACAGCACCGTCCCCCCGACGGCGTCGATGCTCTCGACCTCCTCGCCGGTCCAGGCCAGCACCAGGTCGAGGTCGTGGATCATCAGGTCGAGGATCACGCCGACGTCGGTCGATCGGAAGGTGTAGGGCGCCAGCCGGTGGGCCTCGATGAAGCGCGGCCGGATGCCGAGCTCCATGGCCCGGCGCACCGCCGGGTTGAAGCGCTCGACGTGGCCGGTCCCGAGCAACGCGCCGCCGGCCTCGGCGTCGGCCAGGATCGCGGCGCAGCCCTCGGGATCGGCCGCCAGCGGCTTCTCCACCAGGCAGGCCACGCCTGCCCGCAGGAAGTCGCCGGCGCACTCGAGGTGGCGCAGCGTCGGCACCGCGATCACGGCGAAGTCGACCTGCTGCGCCAGCCCGGCGCGGTCCGGCTGCCAGCGGCAGCCGTACTTGGCCGCCAGCTCGCGCCCGCGGCTCTCGTCGGGCTCGGCGATGGCCACCAGCTCGACACCCTCGAGCTCGGCCAGGATGCGGGCGTGGTGCCGGCCCAGGTGGCCGGTGCCGACCACGGCGGCGCGCAGCGCCTTCACCCCTAGGCCTCGGCCGGCGGGCGGCGCAGCGACTCGCGGTAGCGGCCCTGGTAGCCGCGCTCCATGTCGCGCAGGAAGGACATCAGCCGGCTGACCTCGGCGCACCAGCCGCCGCGGGCCTCCATCTCCTGGATCGCCAGGGTCACCGGCGTGTCCTCGGCGAACAGCCGGCGGTAGGCGTCGCGCAGCTGGCTGACGACCTCGTCGCCGAGACCCCGCCGCCGCAGGCCGACGGTGTTGACCCCGCGCACCCGCGCCGGGCTGCCCTCGAGCACCATGTAGGGCGGGACGTCCTTGACCACCCGCGTCATGCCCCCCACCATGGCGTTGCAGCCGATGGTGACGAAGTGGTTGATGGCCGTGCCGCCGGAGACGATCACCCGGCTCTCGATGCGCGCGTGCCCGGCCAGCAGCACGTTGTTGCCGATGATGATCTCGTCCTCCAGGACGCAGTCGTGCGCCACGTGCGAGCAGGCCATCAGCAGGTTGTTGTCGCCGATGCTGGTGATCCAGGAGCCGGCCGCGGTGCCGATGTTGATGGTCACGAACTCGCGGATGACGTTGCCGTCGCCGATCGCCAGCCCGGACTCCTCGCCGGCGTACTTCAGGTCCTGCGGCAGGCCGCCGATCGACGCCTGGCCCATGAAGCGGTTGCCCTCGCCGATGGTGGTCTTGCCCTGGACCGTGACATGCGGACCGAGGATGGTCCCGGCGCCGATCCGGACCTTGGAACCGAGGTAGCAGAACGGCCCGACCACCACGCCCGAGTCCAGTTCGGCGCCCGGCGAGATGAAGGAGGAGGGGTGGATCTGGCTCATCAGACGTCGACCAGGGCGAAGGACAGGATGGCCTCGGCCACGGTCCGCAGCCCGACCTTGGCGGTGCCCCGGACCTGCCCGCGGTGGCGGTTCAGGCGCAGGGTGTCGACCTCGATCCGGAGCTGGTCGCCGGGCACCACCGCGCCGCGGAACCGCACCTTGTCGATCGAGGCCAGCACCGCCACCTTGCCGGTGTGCTCGAGCCGCCGCAGCAGCAGCACGCCGGCGACCTGCGCCATGGACTCGAGCTGCAGCACCCCGGGCATCACCGGGTGGCCGGGCCAGTGCCCTTGGAAGTAGTGCTCGTTGATCGAGACGTTCTTGATCCCGACCGCGCGCCGGGTCCCCTCCATCTCCAGGATCCGGTCCACGAGCAGGAACGGGTAGCGGTGCGGGAGGATCCGGAACAGCTCGCGGATCTCGTAGCCGGTCTCGCGCGGCTCGACGGCCAGCTCGAGGGCCTCGAGCTGCGCGCGCAGCAGCCGCACCAGCTCCTGGTTGAGCGTGTGGCCGCTGCGGGTGGCGATCAGGTCGGCGTGGAGGTCGGCGCCGAGCAGCATCAGGTCGCCGAGGATGTCGGCGATCTTGTGGCGGGTCGGTTCGCGGTCGAGCCGGAGCTCGGGCAGCTCCTCGCCGCCGATCACGAGGGTGTTCTCGGCGGTGGCGCCCTTGCCGAAGCCCGCCGCCAGCAGCGACTCGACCTCCTCCGCCCGCACGAAGGTCCGGGCCGGCGCGACCTCGCGCTCGAAGTTGCCGTCGGCGCTGTCAAAGAGCACCGGGGTGGCGTCGAAGCCCTCCGGCAGCTCGGGCAGGTAGCGGACGCGCAGGCCCTCGCCGGAGGGCGGCAGGGCGATGATCTCGTTGCCGCTGTCCCGGACCAGCACCGGCTCCTGCACCGACAGCACCTTGCGCTCGGCCTTCTGCTCGACGATCACGCCCTTCCTGAGGGCGTCGGCGTAGGGCTTGACCGAGCCGTCGAAGCCCGGCAGCTCGTCGCCCTCGACCTGGATCACCAGGTTGTCGACCTTCAGCCCCTGGCAGGCCGCCAGCAGGTGCTCGATCATGCCGACGTCCTGGTTGTCGGTCCGCAGCACAGTGCGGCGGGCGGAGTTGATCAGGTTGCCGGGCAGGGCGGTGATCTCGACCGGGTCCTCGAGGTCGCTGCGGCGGAAGACCAGGCCGGTGCCGACCGCCGCCGGCTCCAGCCGCAGCTTCACCGTGCGGCCGGAGTGGAGGGCTACGCCCTCGAGCTCGACCGCGCTCTTCAGGCTGCGCTGGTTGCGGGGCATGGCACCATTGGACCTCTTCCGGCCCTCGTCATCAACCGCGGCTCAGCCGCGGTTGAGCACCTCGATCACGAGCTCCGAGACGTCGTAGCTGGGGTTGGCCCACAGCAGGTTGCGGTTCTGGAGCGCCTCGAGGGCCGCGTTCGGCTGCTGCAGCAGCGCGGAGTCCATGTCCTTCGGCACCACCACCACGGCGCCGAAGCCCTCGCGGGCGCCGACCTGGGCCGCGGCCCGCTGCACCGCCAGCCAGGTGCGGACCAGCAGGTCGCTCTCCCGCAGCTGCAGCCGCTGCTGGGCGAACTGGACGTCGGACTGGAGCTGGGTCTCGGCGCTCTGGATCCGGTAGCCCTCGTTGACGAAGGCCTCCGAGCCCGGGTCCATGGTGCGCAGGTCCTCCTTGCGCGCCAGCAGGGCGGTCCTGCGCTTCTCGAACTCGGCCTTGCGGCCGTCGGCGAATACGCCCATCTGCACCAGCTCCTCCTGGGCCACGGCGTAGCTGTCGAGGCAGCGCTGGAGGTCGACGTAGCGGACCCCCGGCCCGGGGTCGGGTGCGCTGCGGTCGGCGAGGAGGCCGCCGGCGGCGAACAGGGCGGCGGCCAGGACCAGGATCAGGGGAGCGAGGGATTTCATCAGAAGTTGCCGAAGGTGAAGCTGAACACCCGCTCGTCGTCGAAGCGCTCGCTCTGGAGCGGCCAGCCGAAGTCGAGGGCGAGGGGCATGGTGGGCATGAAGGGAATGCGGATGCGGATGCCGAAGCCGGCGCCCACCCGCGGCGGGCCGAGGGCGGTGTAGTGCGGGCCGACGGCGCCGGCGTCGAGCCAGAAGGCGCCGCGGACGTACTCGACCTCGGCCACCGACTCCCGGACGCGGGTGGAGACCAGCGGGAAGCGCAGCTCGAGGCTCCCGTTCCAGGCCGCCTCGCCGCCGAGCGGGTAGAGGCCGCGGCGCGGGCCTACGCCCCGGAAGTCGAAGCCGCGCAAGGTGGAGTGGCCGCCGAGGAAGATGCGCTCGGAGTAGGGCACCACGCTCAGGCTGCCGAGCTCGCGCTGGTGGCGCACCCGGCCGCTGACCGCCAGCACCGACTTCCGGTCCAGCGAGTCGGTCCACACCGGGAAGAACTTCTCGGCCGACAGGTCGGTGGTGTGGAAGTCCCAGTCACCGCCGAAGGGGCCGCCGGCGCGGGCGTAGCTGACGCGGAAGCCGCCGCCGTCGACCGGCGAGAAGCGGTCCTCCACGGTGTTGTAGCTGAAGCCGACCGTGACGGCGTCGTAGTCGTTGCTGCCTCTGATCTGGCGCACCATCGCCGGGGCGCCGGCGGAGAGGTCGGTGACATCGACGGTCTGGACGCTGGGCGAGACCCAGAAGTAGGCGAAGCGGCCGAAATTGCGGCCCAGCGACACCGAGCCGCCCGAGCGCCGCTCGTCGTGGGTGTCGAGGAAGTAGAAGCTCTTGAACAGGCCGACGTTGAGCGGCCAGCGGTCGATGTGGTCGCCGAACAGGTCGGGCTCGCTGAAGTCCAGGCGGTACTGGCTGAATTGGGTGCCTGGCGCCAGGAACAGGCGCACCATCTGGCCGCCGCCGGTGAAGGCGCGGCCGTCGAGGATCTCGCTCCAGGCCTCGCCCAAGGAGCTCGGCGTGTCGAACAGGTCGAAGTTGTCCTTCTGCAGGCTGATCGACACGAACGGGCCGGAGCTCGAGTTCAGGCCGCCGCCGAACAGCATGCGTCCGGTCTGGCCCTCGGCGACCTCGAATTGCAGGTCGGCCAGGTCCGGGTCGTCGGTCTCGAGGAAGCGCCAGTCGACGTAAGGGGCGCGGGTCTCGGGGTCCTGGAACCAGCCCTTGCCCATGAGCCGCCGCCAGGAGCGCATCGCCTGGTCGCCGTCGGCGAGGTCGCCGGGCTCGAGGCTGATCTCGCGCCGGATCACCCGGTCCTGGGTCTGGGTGTTGCCGAGGATCAGGACGTCGCGGATGTGCATCTGCCGGCCCTCCTGGATCCGGTAGACGACGTCGACCCGGTGGGCCACCGTGTCGACCCCCAGCAGCGGCTGGCCGCCGTTGCCGGCGTTGAAGGCGAAGAAGCCGTCCGAGCCGCCGAAGCCGCGCGCCGAGGCCGGGTGGCCGCGGCTGCCGTAGAATTTGCGCAGGGCGGCCTCGTCGGCCGCCACCCGGGCCTTCTCGTAGGCCTGGCCCGGCTTGAGGCCGATCTCGGCCATCAGCTTCTCCGCCGGGTAGCTGAGCTCGCCCTCCTCGGCCTCGAGCCGGACGCTCCTGACGGTGTAAAGCGGCCCCTCCTCGACGGCGAAGGTGAGGATGACGCGCTTGTCGTCGCGGTAGAACTCCTCGTTCGCCAGGCGGACCCGGGCGTCGAGGTAGCCGTACTCGCGGTAGAGCTCCTCGAGCGAGACGACGTCGCGCTGCACCATGCCCTCGGCGTACTTGCTGCCGGGGAAGATGAACCAGCCGTCGCCGGCCTCAATGGCGCTCGAGAGGTTGGTGCCGACGCCGAAGAAGGAGCTCGACGGCAGGGCCTGGTTGCCCTCGAAGCGGACCTCGCCGACGCGCACCAGCGGCCCCTCCTGGATCTGCATCCGCACCTCGCCGCGCTCCGGGACCTGGCGCGGGCGGACCTGGGCGAAGTGGTAGCCCTCGCGGCGGTAGTAGGCCTCGAGGTCGCCGACGATCGCCGGCAGCCGCGCCGGATCGATCGACTGCGCCCCGGTCAGCCCGGCGGCCAGCAGCAGGTCCTCGCGCTCGAACTCCTCGTTGCCCTCGAAGACCACCCGCGGCAGCGACGGCACCTCCTCGACCCTCAGGACCAGCCGGACGCCGTCCTCGAGCTGGTAGACCTGGAACTCCACCAGGCGGATCCGCATCGGGTTCCACAGGAATTCCCAGTCGCGGTTCATGGAGGCGCCCGAGTAGGGCTCGCCGACCTTGGACCGCATGGCGGAGAGGATCTCGGCCTCGCGGCCCGGGGCGCCGAGGATCTCGATCTCCCGGATGATGGAGGTCGAGGCGGACGGGGCCTCGTCCTGCGGCGCGGCCGCCAGGGGAGCGGCGCCGGCACCGAGGGCCAAGAGGAGGGCGGTGAGTCGCGGAAGCATGCGGAAAAGGATCAGAGTCCAGAGTCCCGGACGAAGTTCTCGAAGCGCATCAGCTCCTTGGTGAAGCGGAGCTGGATGTCGCCGGTCGAGCCGTTGCGGTTCTTCGCCACGATGACGTCGGCCAGGCCGGCGCGCTCCGACTCCTTGGAGTAGTACTCCTCGCGGTAGAGCATCATGACGAGGTCGGCGTCCTGCTCGATGGCGCCTGACTCGCGCAGGTCGGAGAGCATGGGACGGTGGTCGGCGCGGTCCTCGGCCTTGCGGTTGAGCTGGGCCAGGGCCAGGACCGGCAGCTTGAGGTCGCGCGCCAGGGCCTTGAGGCTCCGCGAGATGATCGAGATCTCGTGCTGGCGGCTCTCGGCGCGCGGCACCGTGAGCAGCTGCAGGTAGTCGATCACGATCAGCGACAGGCCGCCCTCGCGCTTGAGCCGCCGCGCCTTGGCCCGGATCTCGGCCAGGGTCGGCTGCGAGGAGTGGTCGATGTAGATCGGCGCCCGGCCGAGCTGGTCGGCCGAGTAGATCAGCCGCTTCTGGTCGGTCTGGTCGAGGCGGCCGGTGCGCAGCCCGTCGTGGCGGACCTTCGAGTGGGCCGACATCATGCGCATGACGATCTGGTCGGCCGGCATCTCGAGCGAGAACAGCAGCACCGGCTGCTCGAACTCGAGGGCCACGCGCTCGATGATGTTGAGGGCCAGCGCGGTCTTGCCCATCGAGGGCCGCGCCGCCAGCACCACCAGGTCGCCGGGGCGGAAGCCCTGGCGCTCGTCGAGGTCGATGAAACCGGTCTGGAGCCCGGCCGGCGGGCCGTCGGCGGCCAGGATCCGCTCGAGGTTGGCCTTCACGAGGTCCTTGGTGGAGACCATCTGGCCCTCGACCAGCCGGTCGCCGACGGCGAAGACCTCCTGCTCGGCCCGGTCGAGCAGGGCGCGGACGTCCTCGGTCCCCTGCTGCACCTCCTTCTCGATCCGCTCGGCCGCCTCGAGCAGGCTGCGGCGGATCGCCAGGTCGCGCACGATCTCGAGGTGGTTCTCGAGGAAGGCCAGCGACGGCACCGAGAACATCAGGTCCTCGAGGTAGGCGCGGCCGCCGAGCGCCTCGGTCTGTCCGGTGCGGTCGATCTCGTGGCCCACCGTCACCGGATCGCAGGAGCCGGGCCGGGAGGCGTCGAGCCGCTCGAACAGGCCGAACAGGGCCCGGTGCCGCGGCAGGTAGAAGTCCGCCTGCAGCAGCTTGGCGGCCACTTCGGTGGCGCACTGCGGATCCCGCAGCACGCTCCCCAGCACGCATTTCTCGGCCTCGACGTCGAACGGCCGCTGCTGTTGCTGGAGGATTTCCATGGGCTTGCCAACGGTCCAGGATAGCGGCGCGTGAGGCAATTCAGGGCGCCGCCGAGGAGATACCGGGAGCGCCCCACCGACGGGCTGGGACGCTCCAGGGATGTCCAAGGAAGACGGAATCAGCCTTCTGCGGGCGCCTCGGCGGCCGCGACCACCCAGACCTTGATCGGGGCCTCGAGCTCGCCGAAGACATGCACTGTGACCTCGAATTCGCCGATCTCCCGCAGCGGCTCGGGCAGCCGGATCTGGCGGTCCGAGATCGTCAGCCCCTGCTCCTGCAGGGCTTCGGCGATCCGGTGCGAGCTGACCGACCCGTACAGGTGGCCCTCCTCGGAGACCTTCTCCTCGAAGGTGAGCTGGACCTCGGCGAGGCGGGCGGCGATCGCCACGTGCTCCTTCATCTCCTCGACCCGCCGCAGGTCGGCGACCTTGCGGTCCTTCTCCACCCGCTGCAGGGCGTCGGCGCTGTAGGGGTAGGCCATACCCAGGGGGAACAGGTGGTTGCGGGCGAAGCCCGCCGAGACCTCGACGGCCTCGCCGACGTGGCCGAGGGAGGCGATGTCCGCTCTCAGGATGACGCGCGTCTTCATCGGTTGTCGTAGGGCAGGAGGGCCAGGAAGCGGGCGGTCTTGATCGCCATCTTCAGTTCCCGCTGCTTGCGGGCGTTGAGCCCGGTCCGCTTACGGCTGTGGATGCGGCCCTGCGGCGACAGGAAGCGCTGCAAGGTCTCGATGTCCTTGTAGTCGAAATTGTCGACCTTGGGCATCGGCTTGCGCTTTTCGAAGCGGTCCATCATGACTCTTCCTCCTCGGCGTCGGCGTCGCCCTCGTCAGCGTCCGCCTCGCCCTCAGCCGTTACCTTGGGAGCTGCCTTGGCCGGCTTGGCCTCGACGGCCGGCTCCTCTTCGACGGCCTCGGGGGCCTCGTCGGGGATGACCACGGCCGAGTCCTCGATCTGCTCGATTCCGTAGGCCAGCTCCTTCTCGGGGACGCTCTCCTGGCGCAGGAACATGCAGCGGAACACCGGGCCGACGAGGTAGAAGTCCTTCTTGGCCTCGTTGACCGAATTCCCGGAGCCTTGGAGCCAGCCCAGCAGGTAGGTGGCCCGGCTGCGGGAGCCGACCGGGTAGGCCAGCATGCGCTCGCCCCAGAGGCGGAGGACCTGGGCGTTGAGGCCGTGCTTCTCCAGAGTCGTCTTGACCTGGTCGCGCACGGCGTTGAAGCCGTTCTGGCGCACCTCCTGGTTGTCCAGCAGGAACATCGCCTGGTAAGTGTGAGTTTCTTGGGTCATGGGATGCCTTTCCGGTCAAACCGGTTCGAGCCCAGGTGGGCTCCGCCTAGGGCGAGCGGCGGTTGTAACGGGCGGCGATCTGTTCGATCGTTGCGCCCCGGATCCAGTCCTCGGCGGCGAAGGAGGCGGTCTCGAGGGTCTCCTCGACCCGCTCCTGTTCGGCGCGTTTGAACCGGCTGAGGACGAATTCGACCGAGTCATGGCCCGGGTCGCCGACACCGATGCGGAGCCGGGCGTAGTCGCTCGTGCCCAGCACCTTCTCGATCGACTTGAGGCCGTTGTGGCCTCCGGGACTGCCTCCGGGCCGCGCGCGCAGCGCGCCCAGATCAAGGTTGAAGTCGTCCGTGAGTACAAAGAGCGAGGCGGGCTCCCCTTCCAGGCGCTCGAGGGCCCGGGCCACCGGGCCGCCGCTCAGGTTCATGTAGGTGAGCGGCCAGAGCAGCCCGAAGCGGCCGTCCGGCGAGCGGTAGAGGCGCCCGAGACGCTGGCCGGCGACCTTCAGGATCGCGGGCTCGGCGCCCAGCCGGGAAGCCAAAAGATCGAGTGCCCCGAAGCCGACGTTGTGACGCGTGCCCTGGTATTCGGGTCCAGGGTTGCCCAGACCGACGACCAGCCGCGCGGTCGGCTCGGGAGTCTCCTTGACGGGCGGATCGCCCGGAGAGGAGCCGGGAATCATAGCCCAGCGGCCGGGATGCCGCTATTCGGCCTCGTCGTCCGGGCCCTTGCCCTTGCCGATGACCTCGGGCTCGGCGCCCCCGCCCTCGGCGGCTTCGCCCTCCTCGGTCTCCTCGACCTCCTCGGCGCGGGCGTGGACCCCGCAGACGACCGTCTCCGGCTCCGCCAGGCAGGTGACGCCCTCGGGCATCTCCAGGTCGCTCACGTGCACCACGTCGCCGACGTCCAGGTCGGTCACGTGGACCACGATGTGCTCGGGGATCGACCTCGGGGTGGCCTGGATGCTCAGCTCCTGGAGGTTCTTGACGAACTCGCCCTTGGGCGTCCCCTTCGGGTGGCCGACGAAATCGAGCACGACGTCGACCTCGACCAACGTGCCCTGGGAGGCGCGGATGAAGTCGATGTGCATCAGCTGGTCGCCCATGTGATCCCACTGGATCTCGTGGATCATGACCTGCTGGGTCTGGCCGTCCAGCTCGAGGTCGAGCACGCGCTCGTGGTGGCGCAGCAGGCCCTCGAAGGCGTGGGCGTCGACGGTGACGGCGAAGGTCTCGCCGCCCTCGCCGTAGACCACGGCCGGCAGGCGGCCGTCGCGGCGCAGGTTGAAGGCGTTACGGGTCCCGTGGGAGGTTCGGGCTTCAGCTTGGAGGATGGTCATCTTGCAGCATCCGGGCGGCAGGCCCGGGTCGGGAATCAGTCGTCGAAGAGGGCGCTGACCGACTCTTCCCGGTGGATCCGGGCGATGGCTCGTGCCAGCAGCGGGGCGACCGAAACGACTCTCAGGCGTTCGGGGCGCTCGCCGCGAAGGGGTATTGTATTGGAAACGTAGATCGCTTCCACCGGTGAATTATCCAGCCGCTCCCGTGCGGGACCGCACAGCACCGCGTGGGTGGCGGCGATGTAGACCCGTTCGGCCCCCTTGTCCTTGAGGATCCGGGCGGCCTCGGTGATGGTCCCGGCGGTGGAGATCATGTCGTCGGTGATCAGGACGTCCCGCCCGGCCACCTCGCCAATGACGTTCTCCATCTTGACCGAGTCGCCGGAGGTGCGGCGCTTGTCGACGATCGTCAGGCCGACGCCGAGGGCCTTGGCCCAGGCCCGGGCCAGCTTGACGCCGCCGACGTCCGGGCTGCAGACCACCAGGTTGGCGGTGTCGACCGCCCCCAGGATGGCGTCCTGGAGGGTCACCCGGGCCCACAGGTGGTCCACCGGGATGTCGAAGAAGCCCTGGATCTGCTGCGCGTGCAGGTCGATGGTCAGCACCCGGCTGGCCCCGGCGGCGGTCAGCATGTTGGCCACCACCTTGGCCGAGATCGGCACCCGGCCCTCGTCCTTGCGGTCCTTGCGGGCGTAGCCGAAGTACGGGATCACCGCCGTGATGCGGTTGGCCGAGGCCCGCCGCAGGCAGTCCATCATCAGCACCAGCTCCATGATGGCCTCGTTCACCGGCGGACAGGTCGACTGCAACAGGAACACGTCGGCGCCGCGGATGTCCTCGTTGATCTTGATGTCGATCTCGCCGTCGGGGAAGCGGCCGAGGTGGGCGGAGGTGAGCGGCAGGTCGAGGCAGGCGCAGATCTCGCGCGCGAGCTCGGGGTGGGCGCTGCCGGAGATGACCTTGAACCGGCCGTTGTCGAAGCACTCAGGCATCGGAGGCATGCTTCGTTTCCAGGGGGCGGGCGGGGACTCCGGCCACCACGCCCCCCTCGGGGACGTCGCGGCCTCGCAGGACGACGGCGCCGGCGGCGGTCATGGCGCCGGCGCCGATCTTGACCGGCGCCACCAGCACGGTGCCGGAGCCGATGAAGGCCCGCTCGCCGATGACCGTGCGGTGCTTGCGCTTGCCGTCGTAGTTGGCGGTGATCGTGCCGCAGCCGACGTTGGCCCGGGCACCCACCGTGACGTCGCCGAGGTAGCTCAGGTGCTTGGCCTTGGCCCGCTCCCCCAGCTCGGCGTTCTTGGTCTCGACGAAGTTGCCGACCTCGGCGCCGTCGGCCAGCACCGTGCCCGGACGCAGGTGGGCGAAGGGCCCGACGGCGCAGCCGGCGCCGATGCGAACGCCGCGGCGCAGCACGCAGAAGGGCATCACCCGGGTACCGGGGCCGATCTCGACCCCGTCCTCGACGTAGGCGCTGCCAGGGTCGTCGAAGATCACCCCGTTGCTGAGGTGGTGGTCGAGGATCTCGGCCCGCTTGACGGCCGAGGCGTCAGCCAGGTCGGCGAGGGTGTTCACCCCCATCATCTCGTCGGCCTCGACCAGCGTGGCGATGACCCCCTCGGTCTCCTGGAGCACCTCGACGGCGGCGTCGGTGAGGTAGAGTTCGCCCTGGGCGTTGTCGCGGCCGAGGCCCGTCACCACCCGCCGCAACGCACCCAGGTCGAGGGCGTAGACGCCGGCGTTGACCTCCTGGATGGCCTCGCGCTCCTCGTCGCAGTCGGCCTGCTCGACGATGCCCGCCAAGCCCCCCTCCTCGTCGCGCAGGATCCGGCCGTAGCCGGTCGGGTCCGCGACCTCGGCGGTCAGCAAGGCGCCGCCGGCCTGCTCCACCAGGAAGGACAGGGTCTCGGGGCTGATCAGGGGCGTGTCGCCGCACAGGATCAGCACCTTGCCCTGGTCGGGGAGCAGCGGCAGAGCGGCCATGACGGCGTCGGCGGTGCCGCGGGCGGACTCCTGGACCGCGACCCGCCACTCGCCGCGGCCGGCGGCGGCCAGCCAGGCCTCGATCGGCTCGCGGTGGGTGGTGCCGAGGACCAGGGTGCGCGAGGCCGCCGGGAGCTGCTCGGCGGCGGCGAGGACGTGGTCCAGCAGCGGCCGGCCGCACAGGTCCAGGAGGGCCTTGGGAGACCCGGTCCGGATGCGCTTCGAATCGCCGCCGGCCAGGACCAGAATGTGGATTTCCGAGGCAGGCATGGGGGGAACCGCCGGCAGTATAGCGGCGCATCCGGCCGCCTCCGCTGCGCCCGTATGCTGTGCCCTTCCGGTGCCCGACCCCCGCTTCCTGCTGACCCTGCCGGGCGCCCCGCGGCGCCTGATCAGCCGCTGCGCCGGCGCCCTGGCGCGCACCCGACTGCCCCTCGGAGTGCGGCGCAGGCTGTGGCCGTGGCTGTCGCGGCGGCTCGGGATCGCCGCCGAGGACGTCCCGGGGGAGTGGGGCGACTACCGCAGCTTCCTAGAGCTCTTCACCCGGCCGCTGGCGGCCGACTCGCGGCCCCTCCCCAACTCCAGCTCGTGGCTGTCCCCCGCCGACGGGGCGCTGGTCTCGGTGTCGCCGCTGTGCCCCGAGGGCACCTGGCTGATCAAGGGCTGCCCCTACTCCACCGGGGAGCTGCTGCCGGGGGCCGAGCCGCGGCGGCTGGCCGGCTACCACGCGCTCCAGATCTACCTCGCGCCGCGCGACTACCACCGCTACCACGCCCCCTGCGACCTGACGGTGGAGTCGGCCTGGAGCGGGCCCGGGGAGCTGCAGCCGGTCGACCCGGCGCTGGTGCGGCGCTCGATGCGGGTGCTGGTGACCAACCGGCGGGGCCCTCCCCCACGCCCCGACGCCCCCGGGGGGGGGGGTCGGCCCCGCGTCCTCGCGGCGCGCCAGTCGCGTCCGCGGCGGTGCCGCCTCCGCCTCCCCCCCGGGGGGGGGCCGGTGG
>JACNJP010000275.1:0-3438 GCA_014382465.1 Planctomycetota bacterium | reverse complement strand
GGGCGGGGGCGGGCCCGGGGGGCCGCAGCCGGTCGGCCCGGCGCTGGGGCGGCGGTCGGTGCGGGTGCTGGTGACCAACCGGCGGGTCCTGCTCCACTGCCGCGACGCCCAGGGCGAGTGGCTCGGCCTGCTGTTCGTCGGGGCGCTCAACGTCGGCCGGATGCGCTTCGGCTTCGACCGCTCGCTGGGCGCGGCGCCGATGTCGCGGGGACAGCGCCGCTACGACCCTCCGGTGGCCCTGGCCGCCGGCGACGAGCTCGGCCTGTTCGAGCTCGGCTCGACCGTGGTCCTGTTCGCCCCCCCGGGCCTGCGGCCGCTGGTCGAGGTCGGCGGACGCACCCTGGCGCGCACCCCCCTGCTGGCGCCGGAGGGCGCCACGGAGCACTGAGGTGGACCGCTTCGACCGGATCGTCGCCCTGGCCGCCGCCGTCGACCGGCGCCAGGACGCCGCGATCGGCGCCGCCGCCGCCGCCCTGGTGGCTCACGAGGGCCCGGAGGCAGTGCGCGAACTGCTGCGCCAGGTCCACCTGTTCCGCGGCTTCCCGCGCGTCGTCCACGCCCTGAACGTGGTCGCGCCGCTGCTGCCGGCGGCGGACGCGGCGGACGCGGCGGACGGCCCGGACCCGGCGCCCGAGGCCGGCAAGGCCTGCGGAGTGGCGGGCGAGGCCCTGTTCCGCGACCTCTACGGCGAGGACGCCGACAAGGTCCTGCCCCACCTCCGCCGGCTCGATCCGGTGTTCTCCGCCTGGGTCCTCGACCACGCCTACGGCCGGGTGATGCAGCGCCAGGTCCTGCCGCTGGCCGAGCGCGAGCGGCTGGCGGTGCTGCTGCTGGCGGCCGACGGCTGCTGGCAGCAGTGGCGCTCGCACGCCCGCATCTGCCGCCGGCTCGGGATCCCCACCCGGACCCTGGCGGAGGACGCCGGGCGCTCGGGCTGGCTCGACCAGGAGCAGCTCCAGCGGGCGCGGCAGGGTCTCGCCGGCCTCGACGAGGACCCGCCGCCGGGGGACCAGGGTGCCTGAGCTGCCGCCCCATTCGCCCTCGTTCAAGCGCCTGGTCGCGACCCAGTTCCTGACCGTCTTCAACGACAACGCCTTCAAGCAGATCGTGCTGCTGCTGGCGGTGGCCCAGGGCACCGACCTGCTGGGGGCCGACCCGCAGGCCGGCGCCGGGCTGGTGTTCGCGGTCCCCTTCCTGCTGTTCGCGGTCTTCGCCGGCGACCTGGCCGACCGCTACTCCAAGCGCGGCATCGTCCTGGCCACCAAGTGGGCCGAAGCGGGCGTCATGCTGCTGGCCGCCCTGGCGCTGGCGCTGGCCTCGACCCCGCTCGGCCTGGCGGCGCTGTTCCTGATGGGAGCCCAGAGCGCCTTCCTCGGCCCGGCGAAATACGGCATGATCCCCGAGCTGGTGCCGGAGCGGGAGCTGTCGCGCGCCAACGGCGTCTTCAACGCCTGGGTCGTCGGCGGCATCTTGCTCGGGATCGGCGCCAGCGGCTTCCTGGTGACCGGGCTCGGCTCGGAGTGGCTGTGGGTCTCGGGCCTCGCCTTCAGCGCCGTAGCGGCGGTCGGCGCGCTGGTGGCCCGGGGCATCCAGCCGCTCCCGGCGGCCGACCCCGGCCGGGTCCTGCGCCTGAACCCGACCCTGCGGCTCAAGGCCGGGCTGGAGCTCGCCGCCCGGATCCCCGGCCTCCGCGGCTGCATGCTCGGGCGGTCGCTCTTCTACCACGTCGGGGCGGTGGTCCTGTTCGCCTGGAACGAGATCGGCAGCTCCATCCTCCAGGTGCCTGAGGACTGGTGGACCGCGGGCCTGGCCTCGCTGACGATCTCGCTCGGCTTCGGCTCCTACCTCGCGGGCCGGCTGTCCCGCGGCCGGCCGCGGCCGGGCCTCAGCGTCGGCTCCGCCGCGGTCATGGGCGCGGGCTTCCTGGCGGTGGCCCTCGGCCCGCGCGACCCCTGGTTCATCCTGGGCGTCATGCTGGCGACCAACTTCTTCACCGGCATGTACCTGGTGCCGTTGATGACCCTGATCCAGCAGCTCCCGGCCAAGGCCGACCGCGGCCGCATCCAAGGCGCCAGCCAGATGCTCGACTGGATCTTCATCGTCGCCGCCAGCCTGGCGAAGATGTTCGCCACCTGGCTCGGCCTGGACGCCGCCCAGGTGTTCCTGGTGCTCGGCGCCGAGCTCCTGGTGGCGGCGGCCCTGCTGCGCCGCCTGCCGCTGGCCCTGGCGGCCGCGCCGCCGGCTGGCGGGTCCCCGGGCTAGCGCGGCTCCACCCGCAGCCAGACGCGGCTCGGCTGGAAGCTCGGATCGGCCGAGTAGCGGACCACCAGGCGGTTGCCGCCGGTCGCGGCCACCCGCCCCACCGGGATGGTGTCGAGGCTGACCTCGCCGTCGTGCATCTCCAGGACCTGCTCGGTGCCGGGCTGGAAGCCGAGCCCTCGCCGCACCTGGCCGCCCACCCGCAGCAGGGGCTCGCTGCGCCGGTCGGGCTTGGAGATCTCCACCTGGCCCATCCACCGCACCTGCCGCGGCACCGACCCCGATTCCAGCGGCAGGCTCCAGCGAAGCTGCCAGTCCGAGAGCTGCCAGTGGACCCGGTCCCAGGGCAGCGAGAGGACCTTCTCGTCGCCCCAGTGCGGAGCGTCCCAGCTCAGCTCGACCCCGCCCGCCCGCACCGTCACGGTGGCGTCCTCGACCTCCTTCCGCCAGCGCTCCGCCAGCTGCTCGGCGGGATCGAGCGGAGCCGGGTCAAGCTCGGCCCCCGGGCGCACCCGCGGCGCCGCGGCCAGGGCGATCTGGAGCTCGCGCTCCCACTCCTCGACCCAGAAGGCCGGGTCGCGGGCGGGCTCCCAGCGCTGCGCCACCAGCGGCCGCATCAGGTCCAAGGCCAGCTCGAGGTCGCCCCGGCACCAGACGATGTGGGCCAGGAGCCAGTCCTGCTCCGAGGGGTCGGTGGACAGCCGGCCGCGCAAGCGGGCCAGGCCCTCCTGGTAGACCTGCTCGGGCCGCAGCGGCCGCAGGGCGTCCAGGCGCGCCTGCTCGAAGCGGCCTTCCCGCGACCACTCGAGCAGGGCAGCCTCCACCCGGCTCCAATTGGCGAGCGCCTCCTCCAGCTCCCCGGCCCGCAGCAGGGCCCGGATGCCCTCCCGGCGCGGCGGGATGGCCTCGTCGGCCCGCTCGTTGAGGGCGTGGGCCTGGCGGTTCCGGAGCCGGTCGGCGGCCTGGCGCAGGCGCGACCGGGGCGACGAACCGCCCAGGCGCAGCGGCAGGTCGGCCCCCCGGAGGCGGCGCTCGGCCCAGGCCGCCTCGACCGAGTCCTCCCAGGTCGCGAGGTCGAGGTAGCTGTCCTCACCGAGCTGCTCGCCGGCCCCCCGTTCGAGCGCCGCGAGGATCGACTCCGCCTCGACCGCCAGCGCCTCGGCCTGCCGCAGGACGTCC
>JACNJP010000246.1 GCA_014382465.1 Planctomycetota bacterium | reverse complement strand
CGGCGGCCGCACGCGGCACGTCGCGCCCCGCCGCGAGGCGGCGGCGGACCCGAGATTCGGGCGCAGGCCGGCCAGGGCACCCTCCGACCGCGGCGCGGACGGGCGGCCGGCGGGGGATCGCGGCAGGCTGAGGGGTCCCGCCGCGCAACGGGTGAAGACCGCCTCGACCGCCTCCCGGTCCCCCGCGGCGACCAGGACGCGGGAGGCCGCCTGGACCAGGGCGTGGGTCGGGGGCGCGCCCTGCAGGGCCTCGAGGGCCAGCCCCCGGGCCTGCGGGTGGTCGCTCGTGAACAGGTCCTCCAGGGCCAGGGCGCGCAGGGACGCGTCGGGGTCCCGGGCGCAGCGGACCATCAGCTCCGCCGGCGGCCCGCCTTCCCAATTCCGGATCCCGAGGTAGGCCCGGTGCCGGATCTGGGTTTCCGGGCGGGAGGAGACCAGCTCCAGGACGGCCTCGCGCGCGTCGGGCGTGGCCAGGTAGCCGAGGTGGAGGGCTGCCGCGGCGATGACCTGGTCCTCCCGCGAGTCGAGCAGGGACAGGAGGATGCCTTCGAGGTCCGGGTGCCCCATCCGGTAGAGGCTCTGGACGGCGGCGGCGGCGAGGTCCGGCTCGTCGCCGCGCGCCAGCCCGAGCACCTCCTTCCCGTGCGCCGCGAGGTAGGCCTCGTTCCCCATCGCGCCGACCGCGGCGACCCGGACCCGGCGGTCGGGGTCGTCCTCGGCGGCGGCGGCCAGGAGCGCGTACGCCGCTTCGGTGCCCCGGTAGCCGAGCAGGCGGATCGTGGCATAGCGCTTGCCGTAGTCCTGGTCCTTCTCCTGCTCGAAGCGCCGCGCCAACTCGGCGTCGCTCTCTTGCGGAGGAGTGACCTGGTAGGGGGAGGGCGGGGCGCGGCGGCCCCGCCACTCCCGCGGCACCCGCGGCGGCGGCTCGGCGAGGCGCTGGAACTCGATCCTGCCACCGGAGGCGTCCGGCACGGAGAAGCTCCATCCCTCCTCGCCGAGGCGGATGGCGTCCCCGAGGTGGAAGTGCTCGTGGCTGCCGTGCTCCGACGCCCATTGGCCGTCGCCGTCCACGTCGAGCAGGAGGACCACGTTCTCCCCCTGGTCGAAGAGCAGGCGGTGGTCGTCGTCGCGCAGGGCCAGGCGCCGCAGCCGGTCGCCGAGGACGACCTCCCCGATCCGGTGGATCCGCAACGACAGCGAGAGGGTGGGGCTCCCGGCGCGGAGGTGGGCGGTGAAATTCGCCTCCACCGGCACCGGGCGCTCCTCGCCCGGGAGGGGGACGAGCAGCGTCGCGCTACGGGACAGGACCGAACCGTTCTTGGTGCAGCGGGCGTACGGGTCGTCGTGGAAGTCGGCGTCGAGGTCGTGGTCCACCCAGATCCGTTCCTTCCCGGGCGCGACGTCGACCACCACGGCCAGCTCGAGCTCCTCGCCCAAGGGGACGCCGCCGTACCAACCCTCCGCCACGTCCGGCGGCAGTCGGACGCCGTACGGCGGCTGGTCGCTCAAGTCGACCGACTGCAACCCGGCTCCTCCTGCCGTGCCCGGCTCCCACTCCAGCGGCGCGACGACCAGGCCTTGTTCCGGGTCCTGCGCCTGGGCCACGCCCAAGGAAGCGACGCCGAGCAACCACGGAGAGGCCAGGAGCGCGCAGGCGACCATGCCTCCATGGTAGGCGGGGGGGCGCATCGGGGCGCCGCCATGTGACTTCCCGATCGCTCCCTCGGTCGGCGCCGCGGGGACGCCGGCCCGTCGTCACCGCTCCATCTCATCCAGCAGCTGGTCGACGGCCCGGTCCATGGCCTCGCCCCGGAGGTTCTTGAAGCGGATGACGCCCTCTTGATCGAGGATGTAGATGGTCGGCCAGCCGCTCACGTTCCAGGCCTTGGAGATCGGCCCGTTCGTGCCTGCCGGACCGTTCCAGAAGCTCCGCCACGTGATCTCCTCCTCCTCGAGGCGCGGGCGCAGCTTGTCGAGGTCCTTGTCGCTGTTGACGCCGATGAGGGCGAAGGGCTCGTCCTTCAGTCTCTCCACGAGCGACCGCTCGTGCGGGTACATGGCCCGGCAGGGGGGTCACCAATCTCCCCAGAAGTCCAGGACCACCACCTTGCCGCGGTAGTCCGAGAGCTTGAAGGGGACCCCGTCGAGGTCCTCGCCCTCGATCTCGGGCGCGGGCCGCCCGACCTGCAAGTGCTCGAGCTCGAATTTCGCCGCCTCGGCCAGGTCGGCGTACGGCGAGCCGGCGCCCAGCTCGATGGCGCGCTCGAGGTCCGCCGCGGCGGCGGCGCGCTGCTCGGCGGTGGAGTCCCTCGCCCGCACGACCAGGGCGCCGCGGGTAAAGAGGAAGGCGGCCTGGACGACGGGGTGTGGCGACTCGTCGATGATGCGGCCCAAGGCCTCGCGCACGGTGTCGTCGCCCAGGTAGAAGGCGCCGAGGGTGAGCGTGGTGCGGATGCCGGGGAGCTTCTCGCTCGCCATGTGGTCGTCCAGGAGCTCGCCGAGGATCTCCTTCGCGACCACGGCGTCCCTCCGATAGCTGAGCTCGAGGGCCCGGATCAGGGAGCCCGTGGACCGCTCCGTCCCCGCGTGGCGCTTGGCTGCCTGGCGGAACCGGGTCACGAACACGGGGTCGGGATCCACCAGGGCGGGAAGCTCGGCGTCCGGGTCCTCCTTCCGTGTGGCGCTCTGTTCCGCCAACGCCACGCGGTAGGCGGAGCGCGCCTCCCGGTAGGCCTGCTCGAGCTCCTGGAACTCCGCCGCGGCGGCCTCCTCGGATCCCGGCCCGGGGGCTTGAGCGGCTGGCGTCCCGGTGGCCGTGCCGGCGGTCAGGGCCAGGGAGACGAGCAGGAAAGTGGGCAGGGCTCTTCGCATCATCGAGGACCTCCTGGCGCGGTGCTGCGCCACCATTCCGCCAGTCTATGTCCTCGCCCCGGTGTCCGCCCACGGCGCGGTGCCCTAGTCTGCAGTCATGCGAGCCCTCCTCGGCGTCCTGGTCCTCGCTCTGCCGGCCGCGGCCTCGCCGGGTGCCGCCCAGGAGGCCCACCACCCCAACGTCGTCCTGATCCTCTCCGACGACCAGCACTGGTCGGACTTCGGCTTCCTGGGCAGCGCGGAGGTCCGCACGCCGAACCTCGACGCGCTCGCGAAGGAGGGTGTCGTGTTCACCCGGGGCTACGTGCCGACGGCGCTCTGCCGGCCGAGCCTCGCGACCCTAGTGAGCGGCCTCTACCCGCACCAGCACGGGATCACCGGCAACGACCCTCCGCGGGGCACCGATCGCGCGCTGCTCCTCTCTCACATCGCCGCCGTCGAGACCCTGCCGGAGCTGCTCGGCGCCGCCGGCTACCGGAGCATGCAGACCGGCAAGTGGTGGGAGGGGAGCTTCGTGGACGGCGGCTTCCGCGAGGGCATGACCCACGGCGACCCGGCTCGCGGCGGCCGGCACGGGGACGACGGGCTCGCGATCGGGCGCGGCTCGATGCGGCCGGCGCTCGACTTCATCGACGCCTGCGCGGAGGAGGGGACGCCCTTCTTCCTCTGGTATGCCCCCTTCCTCCCGCACACGCCGCACACCCCGCCGAAGCGGATCCTCGACCGCTACGCGCGGCCGGACGTGCCGGCCCCGGTCGCGAAGTACCGCGCCATGTGCACCTGGTTCGACGAGACCTGCGGCGAGCTCCTCGGGCACCTCGGCGCGCGCGGCATCGCCGACGACACCCTCGTCGTCTTCCTGGTCGACAACGGCTGGATCCAGCGCCCCGACGCCGGGGGCTTCGCCCCGCGCAGCAAGCGCACGCCCTACGAGGGCGGCGTGCGGACCCCGATCGTGCTGCGCTGGCCGGCCGGGATCGAGCCCGCGCGCCGGGACACGCCGGTGAGCAGCGTCGACGTGCCGGCCACGATTCTCGCGGCCTGCGGCGTCGAGGTGCCCGCCGCCTGGCCGGGAGTCGACCTGCGCGCCACCGGACCGGCCCGGGGGCCGGTCTTCGGCGCCGCGTTCACCCACGACATGGTCGATCCGGACGACCCGGCCAGCAGCCTGCTGACGCGCTGGGTGCTGCGCGACCCCTACAAGCTGCTCGTCCACGTGGATCCGCAACGGCCCGACGAGCTGTACGACCTCCGCGCCGATCCCGCGGAGGAGCGGCCGCTCGACGAGCCCGAGCTCGCCGCATCCTTGCGCGCCGAGCTGGACGCCTGGTGGCCGGGGAAGGCCCGGTAGGCCTGCCTAGTCCATCCCTTGCCGCGTGCAGATCGGGACGTAGCCGATCTCCAGACCCTCCGGCGGCTCGACGAGGAGCGCCGAGTCGAGCGAGGCCAGCTCGCCGCGGCTCGGCGGCGGGAGGTACTCCCGCTCCTTCGTCCACTCGCGGTGGAGCAGCTCGACCCGCCGCTGCAGCTCCTCGCGCTCGGCGTCGCTCAGGTCGGCGTTCAGCAGCGCCGGCTGGTCGGCGAAGCGGTACCACGAGTAGGTGATCGTGCTGCCGTCGCCGAGCAAGGCGATGAACGGCCCGGCCACCGGGCCGGGGCTGGTCCAGCAGCCGTTGTCCGGAGTGGTGTAGGGCTCGGCGCGGTAGCCCTCCGGCCGGCCGAAGCCGGCCTTCGCCAGCTCGCGCCGCGCCGGCACCTTGCGGGCTTCCCGCGGCGCCCACTGGGCCGGCGCCTGGTCGCCCTTCTCCTCCGCCGGCAGCTCGTAGTGGTCGGGCAGGGTGAACAGCGGCGGGTCCTTCTTGCCCGGCTCCGCCATCCAGTCCTCGGACCAGCGGTAGCCGAAGGTGAACTCGTCGAGCGCCGCCGGCTGGGCGAAGGAGGCCCAGTCGAGCTGCCGCTGGTCCTCGTTCGCGGCCCCGCCCTCGGGGTGGAACTGCCAGGTCGACCAGCCGTGGCCCGGGATGCGGTGGCGCTGCGCGGAGTCCGGGTCGATCCGCCCGCTGGCCGCCGGGCCGCCGTCGAACCAGGCCCGCGCCGCGTCCCACAGCGCCTCGCGGCGGTAGCTGGTGATCGCGTGGACGAGCACCGAGCCTTCCTCGTCGTTGCGCGGGAAGCGGGTGGGTGCGCAGCGCGCGAAGGTCCCGCCCCGCCGCCCTTCGGCGAGGACGGCCGGGATGTACTGCGTCTCCATCTGCACCGCCCGGCGCGGGTCGGCCGGCCGCGAGTCGAGGAAGATCCCGGCCAGGTCGGGGCGGTCGATCGTGTGCTGGGAGAAGAAGTAGGGGGTGAAGAAGGCGACCGGGCCCTTGAAGTTGGCGGTGTTGAGGAACAGCGTCCAGCACTGGTTGCCCGTCGGCACCTCGTGGCCCGCGGTCGTCTCCTTGGCTTCGGTGAGGGGGAGGGGGAGGTAGCCGTAGCCGAACAGCTCGCCGCAGGTGCCCTGCGCCAGGTTCAGGCCGTCGGGCGGCCACACCACCCACGGGCTCAGGTGGGCGACGCCGTACTTGCCGCGCGGCTGGTCCCAGTCGCGCCCCTTGCCGGCGCCGGGGCCGTTGGCCCAGGTCGCGAAGTTCAGGGTGACGCCGCCCATGATGAACTTGGGCGTCGCGGTGGCGAAGCGCGTGTCGCGCCACCAGCCGAGCCCGCCCTCGATGTCGGAGTAGATCTCGCCCTCGACCTCGCGCTCGGGCTTGCGCGCGAACATCCAGGTCCCGAACAGGCCGGTCTGGAAGCGGGTGCCCGGCCACTCCTCGAGGAGCGGCCAGGCGGCGACGTACATCGAGTAGCCGCCGCCGCACTCCTCGCCGGGCGGCTCATTGGGCACGCCGAGGTAGCCGTGCAGGTACTGGGCGTCGGCCGAGGGGGCGGCGAGGAGGAGGACGGGGCCCGCGAGGAAGGCGGCGAGGCGGGACTGGAGCATCGTGGGATGCTACCGGGGGCCGCGCCGGAGGGCGCCCGCAGCGGTCACGGCCTCCGAGGAGAGCTCCTCGATCCTGGTGAACTCCAGCTCGTTCGCGCCGAGGAAACCGCCCGCCCCTTGCTTCAAGTGGGCCGCCGGCCCCGCGCCGCGCCGGCGATACCCCTCAGCATCCGCGAGAAGACCCAGACGTGGAGGGGGCGGATCGCGTGCCAGTAGGCGAGACCGCTGAGGCCGACCGGATCGAACAGCGCGGTTTGGCGGATGCGGACGCCCGCGCCCTCCGGCTCGACCTCGAACTCGAGCCAGGCCCGCCCCGGAAGCTTCATCTCCGCCCGCAGCAGCAGGCGGCGGCCGGGCTCGAGCGCCTCGACCCGCCAGAAGTCCAGCGGATCGCCGACGCGCAGGCGCTCGGCGTGCGGACGTCCGCGGCGCATCCCCACTCCGCCAACCAGCAGGTCGAGGGCGCCCCGCAGCGACCAGAGCCACCCTGCGGCGTACCAGCCTCGCGCGCCGCCGATGCCCTGAATCGGGCGGAAGGCAGCCTCG
Organism: Planctomycetota bacterium; assembly: GCA_014382465.1. Classification (GTDB taxonomy): domain Bacteria; phylum Planctomycetota; class UBA1135; order UBA1135; family UBA1135; genus J029. The sequence goes on along the minus strand of JACNJP010000246.1, from coordinate 9,927 downwards.
GCGTCGGCGTCGACGTACACCGAGCGGGCGTCCACCAGCCGGTGGTGGAAGCGGATGCCGCTCCAGTCGCGCGCCGCCCCGGCCGAGGACAGGGCGTCGCACCAGCGGGTGGTGACCGCCTCGCGGTCCTCCTCATCCAGTGCCAGCCTCATGGCCTCGGCGACGCCGGCCGGGCGGATGGCGAAGGCCTCCATGGCGGCCGGGTCGCGCACTACGGAAGGGTGGCGGATGCTCTCGATCAGCTTGCGGCCGACGCGAGCGTAGAGCGGCGTCACCAGGCCGAGCCACAGGCTCGACAGGCGAGGGGTCAGGAAGGGCACGCGGATCAACCGCCGCCGCACGCCGCGGAGCCGGGCGTACTCGCGCATGAGGCCGCCGTAGCAGAGCTGGTCCGGCCCGCCGATCTCGAACACCCGGCTCTCGCCGGGCGGCAGCTCCGCCGCCGCGGTGAGGTAGGCGAGCAGATCCTGGATCCCGATCGGCTGGGCCAGGACCTCGACCCAGCGCGGCGTGATCATCACCGGCAGCCGCTCCACCAGGGCGCGGATCATCTCGAAGGACAGGCTGCCGGCGCCGATCACGATCGACGCCCGGAATTCGAGGACCTCGCAGCCGCTCCGGCGCAGGATCTCGCCCACCTCCTGGCGGCTGCGCAGGTGGGGGGAGAGCTCCTCCTCCGGGTTCCCCAGGCCGCCGAGGTAGACGATCCGGGTCACGCCGCAGGCCCGCGCGGCGGCGGCGAAGTTCTCGGCTCCGAGGCGGTCGCTCTCCTCGAAGTCGCCGCTCCCGCCCATGGTGTGGATCAGGTAGAAGGCCGTGCCGACCCCGGCCAGGGCTGCCAGCAAGCTCTCCAGATCGAGCACGTCGCCGGCGACCACCTCGGTCGCGTCGCCCGTCCGGCCGGTGAGGCGCTCGGGCTGGCGCACCATGCATCGCACGGGCAGGCCGCGCCCCTCGAGCTCGGCCAGCAGCCGCCCGCCGACGTAGCCGGTCGCCCCGGTCAGGAGGAGGGGCGGGCCGGTCGCCGGCGCCACGGCCTCAGCTCCCGCCGCCGTCTCCGGCGAGAGCGCGGGCGGCGCGGTCGAGTTCGAGCATCTTGCCTGCCGAGAAACCGCGGTCGTGCATCCACACCACTCGGCCGTCCCGGTCGAGCATGAGCACCCGGATGTTGCGCGGGGTCTCAACACCGGTGAAGGCCTTCAGGGTGGCGGCGTCGGGGCCGTAGACGGTCACGACGCTGGCCCAATCCTCGCTCGGGATGCCGCTGCGCATGCCGTCGTCAATGGTGCCGCGGAGCAGCCGCGGGAACAACCCGGGGATCGTCGGCAACTCCAGGATCTGTACCGGCGTCTCGGCTTGCAGCAGGCCGAAGAGCCAGCGGTCGGCGTCGAACTGCGCGTCCTGGACGTAGCCGAGGAGGAGGACCGCGGGACGGCCGGCCACGGCCTGGGGAAGCTGGACCGCCTCGCCTGCCAGACTCTCGCCCTGGACCTCGGGGAAGGCCTCGCCGCTGGTGTCGCGGCGCGGGAGGGGGCTGGAGCAGGAGGGGGCGGCCAGGGCCGCGGCAAGGAGGAGCAGGGGCAGGGCGATGCGGAGCGGCGTCATGGCGTGCGAAGGGCCGGCTTCGGACGAAGGGTCTCGACCGGGCGCAGGTCTGACCCTAGGAGACGAGCGAGGCCTTTGGAATGGACACCCCTCCGCAACCCCCTCAGCCGCCGCCGCTCGCTCCCGGCGTGCCGGAGCTCGAGCCCTCGATCCGGAGGGAGCGGGGAGGGTACCAGCTCCAGAGCCGGCAACGGCTGCCCCGGCCGCGCGGCGAGGTCTTCGCCTTCTTCTCCGACGCCGCGAACCTCCAGGAGCTGACTCCTCGCCGGTTGCGCTTCGAGGTCCTGACCCCGGCGCCGATTCGGATGGAGCGCGGCGCCCTGATCGACTACCGCCTGCGCGTGCGCGGCCTGCCGCTGCGCTGGCGCAGCTTGATCAGCGATTGGCAACCGCCGGAGCGCTTCGAGGACACCCAGCTGCGCGGCCCCTACCGGCAGTGGGTCCATCTCCACCGCTTCGTCGACGAGGGCGAAACCACCCTGGTGGAAGACGTCGTGCGCTATCGAGTGCCCGGCGGCCGGCTGGCGCACGCCATCCTGGTGCGTTCGAACCTCTTGGCGATCTTCCGCTATCGGTGGAGGATCCTGGCGCAGCGATTCCCTGCCCCGGCTGGATCAGGGTTCGAGGTCCGAACCGGCCGAGCCGCCGGCAGCCTGGGCGCCCCTGGGTAGGGGCACGGTCCCAAGTCCTTTCCTCCTCAGGAGGCTTCGGGCGGGCACCACGGTTTTGGGCTGGAAGCGTGGGTCTTTATGGTCCATAATTAAATCTAGTCAAATGAGCATTCCTGACCCCAAATCGCTCTATTCCGTGGGTGCGATCGCCCGCGAGACTGGCATCAGTCCGGATACCTTGCGGGTTTGGGAGCGCCGTTATGGACAGCCGGAAGCTGTTCGCCTCCCCAGCGGCCACCGGCGGTACACGGAGGAGCAGCTCCACTGGCTGCGCCGGGTGAGCGAGGGAATGGCGCGCGGCTTTCGGCCGGGGAAGCTCTTGCGAATGGACCGAAGCCGTCTCGACGAGCTCCTTGCCGGTTGCGAGGCCCCTCCGTCCGCCGATGGTTCGCGATGGGTGGGGTCGATGCTCGAAGCGGCGGCCGGACTCGATTCCGTGGAGCTGCGCGGCCTGGTCCTGCGGAGCCGGGAGGCCTTGGGCGCGCTGCCTTGGCTCGTCGAGGTGATCACTCCATTCCTGCGTCAGGTCGGGGAGTCCTGGACCGATGGCAGTCTCTGCGTTCGGCACGAACACCTGGCCACCGGCGTCGTGCAGGCCAGCCTGCATGCCGCGCTGCTCAAACTGACAGGACCGCCAGGACCACCTGAAGTGCTCTGCGCCACCCTGCCTGGGGAGCAGCATGGCCTCGGGATGCTGATGGCCGGCTTGGTGATGGCTGGGCACGGATTCCAAGTGCGCATCCTCGGTCCAGACCTGCCGACGGAGGAGCTCCTCGAGGCGATCACCACCACCCAGGCTCCGATCGTGGCGCTCAGCGTGTCCCTGGCGGGAGGTGGCGTGGAGGCTGACCGCCAGATCCGGGAGCTGGAGCGGCAGCTGCCCGCAGGGGCGGCGTTGATGGTGGGGGGAGCAGGCGCCCGCAGCGTCCGGCGCGGGGTGCGGGGGGTGATCTATCTGGAGAGCTTGATGGAGCTGGAGGCTTGGGCCCGCGAGCGGACCGGGAAGGCGATCAGGGAATAAGTCCAGAAAAATACTTGGACACTATGGCGTATCGTCCTAGGAGTGGGTGTGAACACCTTGCTCCTGCCTCTCCTCCTGCTCAGCGGACAGCTGCCGCCCGCGCTGGCCGAATCCGCCGCCGAGGAAATGCTACGGAATCGGGCCTTTTTTGCGGTCGAGCTCGAAAGACAACACGCCGTTCCGGCTCTTTCGGCGCCGCAGTCTGCCTGGAGCGAGGTCCTCGCCATCACAACCACCCCAACACTACGACCCACTGAACCGATGAAATCAACCCTCCTGATCCTTCCCCTCCTCGCCGGAAGCCTGGTCGCCGCGACGCCCGAAGAAGCCAATCTTCAGTCCGGGCCCCAGGACATCGTCAGCACGACGATCGCCGCTGGCAGCTTCGACACCTTGGCCACCGCGCTGCAAGCCGCCGGCCTCGTCGGGACCCTCCGCGGTGAAGGCCCCTTCACCGTCTTCGCTCCGACCGACGAGGCTTTCGCCGCTCTGCCCAAGGGCACCGTCGAAACGCTCCTCAAGCCCGAGAACCGCTCCCTCCTGCAGGCCGTCCTGAAGTTCCACGTGGTCTCAGGCGATTACCGGGCCGCCAGCGTCGTCGCCTCGCCGTGGCTCACCAGCCTCCAGGGCCAGCGTCTGGGCATCGAGGCCGGCGAGAACGGCGTCCGGATCGCCAACGCCAGCGTGCTCAAGACCGACATCGAGTGCAGCAACGGCGTCATCCACGTGATCGATCGCGTGGTGCTCCCCTCGACGGTGGACGTCGTCGAGCTGGCGGTCGAGAACGGCAGCTTCAAGACCCTGGCGGCCGCCTTGGACGCCGCCGGCCTGGTCTCGGCCCTGAAGAGCGACGGCCCCTTCACGGTCTTCGCGCCGACTGACGCCGCCTTCGCCAAGCTCCCCGCGGGGACCGTGGAGACGCTGCTCAAGCCGGAGAACAAGGCCAAGCTGGCCGCCGTGCTCAAGCACCACGTGGTGCCGGGCAGGGTCCTCCTCGGCGACGCTCTCACGGCCGGCAGCGCCGTTACCTTGCAAGGAGGGAGCCTCTCCTTCCGCTTCGCTGAGGGCGCCATCCGCGTCGGCAGCGCCCGAATTACCGTCGCCGACCTGGAGGCCGCCAACGGCGTGATCCACGTCATCGACGAGGTCATCCTCCCTCGGTGAGAGGTTGTGACCGTCGAGCGGGAGGGAGCAGGAGCTCCCTCCCCTCTCCTTTTTCGCCGCCAAGGAAGCACCGCCGCACGGACGAATGAACCTCTTCGCTCTGGAAGGAGACTCGCGCAGAGATCTGGTGGACTGGCGGGCTTCGGCTCGTTCGGTGGACGATCTCCGGGTCAGCAAGATGGCCGTGGAGGCCTGCCAGATGCTGTGCACGGTAGCCCGCGGTCATGGCTTCAGCGCGCCGTATCGCGCGACCCACGCCCGCCACCCTTGCACCCTCTGGGTCGCCTCCAGCTCTGGAAATTTCCGGGCGGCGATGGACCACGCGAGAGCCCTGTTGGAGGAATGGGCCGCGCGTTTCGGGCACCGTCCGGAGGAGCATCGCTCCTTCGCCGTCCTCGAATGGTGCGCGCGCGCCTTCGAGAAAGAGGGTCTGGAGAGCTGTTTCCCATCCTCCACCGAGACTGCTCCGGCCTTGGCGGTTCCCCAGGAATTCCAGGCCGGCGGCGTCATCCGCAGCTACCGGCGCTTCTGGGTCTCCAAGACCCGAATGAGGTACCGTGAAGAGCGGCTGCCGGCGTGGTTTCGTCAGGCGCGGACGACGCCTTTCGAGCTCCGGATCAGCCCTGGTTCCGCAGCATCATCTCCTTCGGATGCGGATCGAAGTAGATCTGGTCGAGCAGGTAGCTGATCTCGAATTTCCGGATCAGGAAGCGGATGAGGCTGACCGGGACGATCAGCGGCAAGAGTCCGCTGCGGTAATCCTCGATCGCCTCCAGCAGGTACTGCTTCTCGGACGAGTCGAGCTGCTCCTTCAAATACCCCATGGCGTGCTGGAGCACGTTGACGTTCGCCTTGGCGGAGGTCTTGTGACGCAGCGTGGCCTGGAACTCCAGCTCATAGGCGGCGTAGAGCTCCCGGTCCGGAAGCTGGCCGAAGCGCGCCACGATCCGGCCGAGCTCGCGGTAGCCTTCCTCGTGGTGGGCGCGGAGCAGCAGCTTGTGGGCGGTGTGGAAGTCGACCAGCCGCGAGCGGCTCCAGCCCCTCGCTGCGGCGGCCCGCCAGCGGTTGCGGCAGAAGACCCGGACGATGAAGTTCTCCCTCAAGGCCGGATCGTTCAGGCGCCCCTCCTCCTCGACCGGCAGCTCGGGCCAGCGCCGCATCAGCTCGGCGGCGAACAGGCCGACGCCGCGCTTGTGCGCGCGCTGCTCTCCGCGGTAGACCGGCAGCCGCTCCATGCCGCAGGAGGGGGAGTTCTTCTTCAGGACGTAACCGTCCAGACCCGCGGCCTGGAGCTGCCCCACGCGAACGGCGGAGTACCCCTGCATCTCGGCGGTGAAGTCGGCGCCGGTGGACGGCGCGATCAGGCGCTGCTCCTCGCCGACCTCCACCAGGCGAATCGTGGGACGCGGGATCGGCATTCCGACCTCGACCTCGGGACACACCGGGACCCACTCCGCCCACCGGTCCAGGCTCTCGGCGACGAAGCGGTCACGGGCGTGTCCGCCGTCGTAGCGCACCTCCTCGCCGAGGAGGCAGGAGGACACCCCGAGGCGCAGCGGAAGTTCGTCGGTGTGCCAGTGCTTCCAGCTGCCGCGGTGGCTCGGTTCGTTCGCAGGGTTCATGGGTTGATCTCGATCTTGGAGCGGGCCGCGGCGCGGGGGAGGGCACCGGGCGGCTCGGCGCTCAACCTCGAGTCATCTTGGCGCCGCGTAGCGGTCGATGAGGCCTTTCCTCGGCCCATCCCCGGCAGTCAACACTCTGCTGCGGACCTCGGTGTCGTTCCGCGCTTGACTCTGATCAGGCCGATCAGGATCCTCTCCCCGCCGAACTTCGACCGGATGCTCGCTACCCTCTGCTGTCTGTTCCCCATCCTGCTCCAGGCCCCGTCCGGGCAGGAAATCGTCGGCGACCGGCTGATCGACCACGACTTCTCCTGTGAGTGGCGCTTGCCGTCGTCGGAGTGGTCCTTCCTCGAGCCGCGGGCCCTGCTGGCGTTCAACGACGTCGCCTTCGCTGGGATGAGGAGGGCGGAGTCCGGCTTGACCGCCCTCCTGATCGCGGAACCAGAGTTCGGTGGCGGGCTGCGGGAGTGCGCAGAGCTCCTCGCCTCCCCATTGGAGGAGTGGTCCATGGAGGGAGGATTCACCACGGGTCAGGTCTCAGGCCAGGAGGCGATCCGTTTCTCCCAGCTTTCCGTCGGCGGTGGCGCGACCGTTCGCAAGCACCTCACGGTCTTCGGCCACCAGGGCTATTGGTTCCAGCTGGGCTTGATCGGCGAGGCCGACGCCGTTGCGGATGCCGAGGCCCTTTCCCGACAGCTCGCGAACGGGCTGCGCCTGCTCCCCCGGCCGATCCGGGACCGCCGACCGGTCGTGACGCACCAGGACCGGCACGGCCCGGGCTGGGCGGTCCGGGGCGGCCTCTACCTGAACGCTTCGCTCCGGATGGCGATCCCGCTCCAGCCCGATGTGGAGCTGCTGACCGGATCCGAGTTGGAGCAGCTCGGCGAGAACGCTGAATTCGGCTTTTCCACCGACGGCGACACGGCCTCGTTGGTCCTCCAAGCCGACCGAATCCCGGCCGGTAAGGAGCACGAATTCGCTCAGGAACGGCTGTCCTTCCTCATCGAGGACGCCTTCTCCGACGCGGAGCAGGCCGGAACGGTGGAGGCCCATTTCGGGACCCATGAGATCAGCTTCCACCGTCTCCTGGTCTCGGCCGACCTCGAGATGGAGGTGCTGGTCGCTTGTCTGACCGCCCGCGGCAGGGTCTTCACGCTCTGGGGCGTGGCGGCGGCGACGGCGGCTGAAGCAGCGTGGCCGCGCCTCCTGCGTCAACTGGAGAGGGTCGAATTCCTCCGCGAGGACCAGGCGTCCGAACTCCGCGCAAGCATGAACCGACTCCCAGAACCGGAGCACTTCGTCGCCGGGCAGGCCGGATTCCGCGACGGCGTCTACCGTGATTATGGGCATCAATTCCAGTGGAGGCGTACCGACCGGTCTTGGCGGCTGTGGCTCGACCAGGCGGAAGCGGACGACACCCGTGAGCCGCTGTTCGGGCTCCACTCTGGGGAGCACGGCCTCGATGGCCTGGTCTACGCCGACCTTCGTCCGCGGGAATCGACGGGGAGGAAGGCCCACGAAGAGCTCCTCGCGTCGGAGTTGGAGGAGGAGGGAATGAAGGCTCTCGCCGCTCCGACGTCGGTCCGGATCCGCGGCGGCGAGGCTTGGTATTCCGTGCTCGAGGAGACCGGCGATCCGGCGGTGCCGCGCTACTGCCTGTTCGCTTCCCTTCCCTCCCGAGGCGCGCCGATCGTCCTCATGCTGTTTGGATACGACCCGGACGCTCTGCTGGACCGGGGCAAGGGACTCGCCGCGGTTCACGGCTTCGAATTCCAGGCGGCCGAGATGGAGCGGTTCTGGGAGAGCCAGCACCAGTACGAAGACCAGCTCTTCGGTTGGCGATTCCAAGGTGGTTCACCGCGGTGGATCTTCGAACGGTCCGACAAAGAGGTGTTGGGCATGGACCTCAGCGGAGTGGAGTGCAGGAAAGGCGAGCGACAGGCGGTGATCTTCGGCATGAGCATGCCTGCCGAGCTCTTCTCCCTCCGCTCCGCCGAAGCCTCGGAGAAGGAGTTCGCCGCCAGCATGTGGAGCCGTTTCGGTATCGGGGAGCCCCAGCTCCTGCTGGAGTCCAGCATGGGCGGGCTGCCCTGCCAGGTCCTCTCTGCCTCGATGGAGGAGCGGGAGGCCCAAGTCAGCGTGGTGCGCCGCGACCGCACCCTGTTCATCCTCTTCACCGAGGGCCCTGAAGGGGACCGGGAGCTCGCGAGCTTGCGCGACAGCTTCGTTTTCCTGGAGTGAACGCCTCCTAAACTCCTCGACGAGCGGCGATCCACCTCCGGTCTCCAGTAGCGCGGAACCCCGTCCCCCTCCCGCGACGCCAGGAGTCCCCAGCCCCTCCCAACCCCGCCGCTCAGTCGAAGTCCGACGCCAGCTCCAGCTCCTGGATCAACTTCTCCAGGCGGACCGAGTGGGACTTCAGCAGCTCGCCGAATTGGAGGCCGGCGCCGTGGCCGTCCGGGTACTTCTTGGTCCAGCGGACGGTGCAGTCGACCGAGAACGGCTCCGAGCCGCCGTCATCGAGGAAGACGTCGAGGTGCAGGGGCGCGCCCCGCTCGAACCCGCGCTCGCAGAGCAGGCGGACGCCGCCGAGGCTGATGTCCTGGATGGTGCAGCGCTTCATCCCAGTGACTTGGTCGGAGGCGGCGCTCTCGCGCACCAGGGCGTCGATGGTCACCAGGTGGCGCTTGCTGCTGCGGCCGATCGCGCCGTCGCCGCCGACGCGCGTCAGGTGGAGCACGTGCGCCTCGGGCAGGCGGACCGAGTCGTTCAATTGCAGCTCGTAGCCGACCGGGGAGTCGAAGCCGCGGTAGGAGAAGTGCAGGATGCCGCCGATGCCGGCGATCGGCTCGCCGGCCGAGGGGATCAGGACCGAGATCTCGCTCTCGCCGCAGGTCAGGACCACGCCGCGCACCCGGTCGCTGGCGTCCTGCTGCACCCAGACCCGCCGGAACGGGCTCTGCACGTCGCTGGTCGAGGCCAGGCCCAGGGACTCCACGGCCTCGGCGACCAGGTCGGCGAGGGCGAAGGAGATCTCGAGGTTGCCGGCGGCTCCCATCACCGTCCGCAGGGCGGCCTCCTCGAAGCGCGGGCGCGACTCCAGGATGCTCGCCGGCTCCTCCGGGAACAGCTCCCTGGCGGCCGGCTCGAGGGTCCGGGCGAGCTGCCGGGTGAGCCCCTTGCGGCACGCCTCCTGGAGGAAGGCGCCGCCGGGCCGGTGGAGGATCTTGTCGAGGAGCGAGGACTTCATGGTGGTGGTGGGCCGGCGATCAGTCGTTGGCCCGGGACAGCAGCTCCCAGAGGCGGTGGTCGTCGGGGGTCAAGGAGAGCGCCTTTTCGAAGTCCCGCACCGCGGCTTCCCGCCTCCCGAGGTCCAGGTAGATGATGCCCCGGTTCTTGAGGAACAGCGGGTTGCGGCGCTGGATCTTGATGGCGGAGTTCAGGTCGACCAGGGCCTGCTCGACCTCGCCCTTGGCGTAGTTGGCGGCGGCGGCGTTGCCGTGCGCGGACGCGAGGTCGGGGGCCAGCCGGAGCGCGGCGCGGAAGTCCCGCAGGCCGGCCTCGAGGGCTCCCTGCCCGGCGAGCAAGATGCCGCGGCTGTTGTAGGCCTCGGCGTAGCGCGGGTCGATCCGGATCGCCTCGGAGAAGTCGGCGATCGCCTGGTCCGGCTGCTGCCACGACTGGCGGGCGTAGCCCCGGGCGGAGTAGGCCCCGGCCAGGCCGGGGGCGAGGCCGATCGCCTGGTCCCAGGGGCGGATCGCCCCCCCCCGGTCACCCAGCGCCATCTGCCCCAACGCCCAGCCCAGGGTTCCGCGCGCCTCCCCCGGGGTCCAAGGCCCCCCGC
>JACNJP010000298.1 GCA_014382465.1 Planctomycetota bacterium | reverse complement strand
GGCGGTGGCGGACCCCTCGTTGGGCCAGCGGCCCCGGCGGTAGCCCGCGCCTTCGCCGATCAGCTCGGAGCCCACCGCCACGACCGGCGCGCCCATGCCGCGGTGGACCGGCGGCGCCAGCGCCGCGCCGGCGGGCAGCGGCAGCTCGCGGACGGCGGCGCGGGCGTCGTCGTCGGGCAGGCGGCGCAGCACCTCCGGGTCGCGCACGGGCAGGAGCTCCGGCTCCCGCAGCCGCAGGCCGCCGAGCAGGACCGGGCGGGCGCCGGCCGCCGCGCGCAGGGTCCAGCCGTCGTGCCGCGGACCGAGGCGCAGGCCGCGGTCGAGGGACCAGCTCCCGTCGAGCAGGGTCAGGGTCGGCCTCGGTCCACCGCGCAGCTCGAGCTCGGCGATCGCCCGCTCGAGCGTGGCGAAGGGGCGGGCGCGGCTGCCGTCGGCGGCGTCGGAGCCGTCGGGGGAGACGAAGACCTCGGTCCGGGCCGCCGGCGCGTCGCCGACTTGGGCGCTCGGAGCCAGCAGGGCCGGGAGAAGGAGGGCCGCGCACCAAACCATGCCGGGATTCTAGGTCCGCAGCCGACCGCCCTTAGAATCCTGCCCATGCCCTGCCGGACCCGATCGTGCTGCGCGCTGACCCTGCTCCTGGCGCTGGCCTCCTGCTCGGGTGCGGGAGGCCCGGCCGCCGCCCCGCCCTTCTTCCGCGACACCGGCGGCGTGCTGTCGGCCGAGCAGGCGGCCTACGACGTCCTGCACTACGACCTGGCGATGCAGGTGTTCCCCGAGCGGCGGGAGGTCGAGGCGGTGCTGACCGCCACCGTCGAGGCGCTGGAGTCGCTGCCGACGCTGGTGCTCGACCTCGACCCGCTGCTGGAGGTGGAGCGCGTCGTGGTGGGCGGAGCGGAGGCGCCCTTCACCCACGAGCGCGGCCAGCTGCGCGTCACCCTCGACCCGCCCGCGGGTGCCGGCGACCGGATCGTCGCGGCGGTCCACTACGCCGGCGAGCCGCGGGTGGCGCCGCGGCCGCCGTGGGAGGGCGGCTTCGTCTGGTCCGAGACCGGCGGCCAGCCGTGGTTCGCGACCGCCTGCCAGATGGAGGGCGCCGACTTGTGGTGGCCGTGCAAGGACCACCCCTCCGACAAGCCGGACTCGGTCGACCTGCACTTCCGCGTGCCGGACGGCCTGGTGGTGGCGAGCAACGGCAGGCGCCTGCGGATCGAGGACCACGGCGACGGCACCCACACCAGCCACTGGCGGGTGACGACCCCGATCCCGAATTACGGCGTGGCGCTGAACGTCGGGCCCTACGTCGAGATCGACCGTCGGGCGGTGAGTCCGGACGGCTCCACCTACCCGGTGACCTTCTGGGCCCTGCCGGCGCACGAGCAGCAGGCCGCGACGGCGCTGGACGAGTTCCTCGAGCACCTCGACTGGTTCGAGCGCAACTTCGGGCCCTACCCGTTCCGCGCTGACAAGTACGGGGTGGTCGAGACGCCGCACCTCGGCATGGAGCACCAGACGATCATCGCCTACGGCCACGGCTTCCGGGGCCACAAGTACGGCTACGACTGGCTGCACCACCACGAGCTGTCGCACGAGTGGTTCGCCAACCTCGCCACCTGCCCCGACTGGAACGACTTCTGGATCCACGAGGGCTTCGGCAGCTACACCCAGAAGCTCTACATCGAGGACAAGCTCGGGATCGAGGCCTATCACGAGTACCTCGGCGAGGTCCGGGCCTCGATCCTCAATCTGCGGGCGGTGGCGCCGCGCGAGCCGCGCAGCTCGGCCCAGATGTACTTCATCGACCCGGGCGCCGACGAGGGTGCCAAACCGAGCGACGGCGACATCTACGTCAAGGGCGAGTGGGTCCTGCACACGCTGCGCTGGCTGCTCGGGCGGGAGGTGGTGGTGGAGAGCATGCGGCTGCTCTGCTATCCCGACCCCGCGCTCGAGGCGACCACCGACGGCAGCGCCGTGCACTTCGCCACCACCGACGGCTACCAGGCGATCGTCGAGCGCCTCAGCGGCCAGGACCTCGGGTGGTTCTTCGAGCTCTACCTGCGCCAGCCGGCGCTGCCGGAGCTGAGCGCGGTGGAGAGGGACGGCCGCGTGCGGGTGAAGTGGATCACGCCCGACGGCATGCCCTTCCCGATGCCGGTCGAATTCGAACTCGACGGCGAGCGCATGAGGATCGAGGTGCCAATGGACGGCAACGAGATCGCGCTGCCGGCGGGGGCTGAGTGGCGGGTGGATCCGGATAATTGGGTACTCCGGAAACCAAAGGACTGAGAATGGAGGGCTTCAGGTTCTTCCTGCTGCTCTTGGTCGCGCCGGTCGGGGTTTTCCTCGCCTGGAAGATGACCGAGGACAAGAGGCAGCGCCGGCAGCGGATCCTGCTGGTCCTGCTCGGCGCCGCCTACCTCGGTTTTCTGGCTCATCAGGAGTCGACCGAGGCCCATTGGTCGGCGACCGTCCTGATCACCGCGTCTACTGGAGTCCCGCCGGCACTCCTCCTCGCCTTCATCGGCCGCGAGCGCCTGCCCCTCGCGGAGGCCCTCGCCTGCTTGATTCTGGCGATCCTCGGCCTGTTCGGGGGACTTGTCCTGGCTTTTGAGTGCGGCTTGATTTGGATCTGAACATGCCCAGCCTCCTCCTCCTCGGCGCCTCCGACCTCCGCGTGGCCCTGCCGATGCCTGCTGCTATCGCCGCAATGAAGCGGGCCTTCGCCGCCGTCTCGGCGGGCGAGGCCTCGATGCCCTTGCGCGGCGTGATCGACGCCGGCGCCGGCACCACCCTGGTCATGGGCGCTGCGCTGCCTGGCATCGGCTTGGCGAGCAAGACGGTCTCGGTCTTCCCCGGCAACGTCGGGCGCGGGCGGCCGGTAGTGAGCGGGCTGGTGACGGTGCTGGATCCCGAGACCGGGGTCCCGGTCGCGATCTGCGACGGCACCTTTTTGACCGCCTGGCGCACCGGCGCGGCGAGCGGCGCCGCCACCGACCTGCTGGCGCGCCCCGACGCCCGGCGCGCGGCGGTCTTCGGCAGCGGGGCGCAGGCGCGAACCCAGCTCCTCGCGATCGCGGCGGTGCGCCCGCTGGAGCGGGTGCGGGTGTGGTCGGTCGACGGAGCCGGGCTGGCCCGCTTCCTCGCGGAGATGAGCGGGCAGGTGGAGGCTGAGCTCCGGCCCGCGGAATCCGGCGCGCACGCC
>JACNJP010000329.1 GCA_014382465.1 Planctomycetota bacterium | reverse complement strand
GTCCGGCGCCGTGCGGTGGGGCCCGAGCAGAGCGGCGTTGCTGAGGGTCTGGCTGCCGGGGGGGCCGTCGAGCCGGCCGGGGGCGCGCAGGTGCTCGGGCACGCGGGGCAGGTCGAGGCCGCGGGGGTCGTGGATGGCGCCGTACATGTCTGAGATCGCCACCGCCTTGTGGCCCATCTCGTGGAGGAATTGCGCCCCCAGGCCGCCGACGTTGCCCGAGCCCTGGACGACGATGCGGCAGCCCTGATCGGGCATGCCGAGGTGCTTGAGCGACTCGCGCACGGTGAAGGCGACGCCGAGCCCGGTGGCCTCGCGCCGCCCCTTGGAGCCGCCGAGGCCCACCGGCTTGCCGGTGACGATGGCGGTCTGGGTCGAGCGCCGGTGCATCGAGTAGGTATCCATGAACCAGGCCATGACCTGCTCATTGGTGTTCATGTCGGGCGCCGGCACGTCGCGCTCGGGGCCGATCAGGTCGAGCAGGTTGCAGGCGTAGCGGCGGGTCATGCGCTCCAGCTCGCGCTGCGACATGCGCCGCGGGTCGCAGATGATGCCGCCCTTGCCGCCGCCGAAGGGCACGTTGACCACCGCGCACTTCCAGCTCATCCAGGCCGCCAACGCCCGCACCTCGTCGAGCGAGACGTCCGGGGCGTAGCGGATGCCGCCCTTGGCCGGGCCGCGGGCGATCGAGTGCTGCACGCGGTAGCCGGTGAAGACCCGCAGCGAGCCGTCGTCCATCTGCACCGGGACGGCGGTGGTGATCTCCTGGGCCGGGGTCGACAGGATCTTGGCCGTTCCGCGGTCGAGACCGAGCAGCTCCGCGGCGCGGTCGAAGCGCCGCTGCATCTGCACGAACGGGTTGGACTCCTGCGCCGCAGGAGAAGGAGGGGTGACGGGTTCCGCCATGTCGACTCCCATTGGATGGGTGGGTGGGGAGCGGATGGGGCGACAAGGTTAGCGGCAAGGACGGCGCTGGGAGGGCTCCGAGGGCCATTTTCGGCCCGCGGGCGCTTGTTTCCGCCCCGTGCGCAGGGGAGGATGTCCGTTATGGAGCCGCCGAGGGACGTCCGCCGCTACCGGCCCCGCCAGCTGCCGATCGTGGAGCTGGACAACGGCCGGATCCTGGCCGCCGAGCGCGACGTCGAGACCTTGCGGGAGCTCGGTTTGGACAGCGTCGAGGGCGCCGTCGCCTGCCGCAGCGGCGAGCCGGTCCGCGCCGCCGGATCGCGCCGCACCTGGCGCCTGGAGTCGGCCTCCGGGGTCCTCTACCTGAAGATCCACGAGCAGGCCGACTGGGTCCACCGCTGGCTCGGCTGGGCCCGCGGCACCCGCAGCCCCGGCCGCCGCGAGTGGGACAACCTGCGGGCCATGCGCCGGGCCTGGTTTGACGTCCCCGAGATGGTCGCCGTCGGCGACGCCCCGTTCGGCCTCGGGCGGCCCTGCCCGAGCTTCCTGGTGCTGCGCGAGATCCCGGGCAAGCAGCTCGACCAGTTCCTCGCTCCCGGCTGGCAGGCCGCCGGTGCGCTGACCGCCGCCCAGGTCCGGGACCGGGTCATCCGCGACGTCGCCGGCATGGTGCGGCGGCTCCACAGCAACGGCTTCTACCACCGCGACCTCTACTTGTCGCACCTGATCGTCGCCGAGGACGAGCGCTGGGGCCGGCCCTTCCTCATCGACCTGCAGCGCGTGGACCAGCGCTTCCCGCCGCGCCACCGCTGGCTGGTCAAGGACCTCGCCGCGCTCGCCTACTCCGCGCCCGCCAGCATCAGCCGCGCCGACCGGCTCCGCTTCCTGCTGCAGTACCTGTGCAAGTCCCGGCTCGACCCGCTGGTCCGGCGCCGGATCGCCGAGGTCGAGGCCAAGGTGGCCCAGATGCGGACCCACCAGCCGAAGTACCCGTAGCGCGGGCCCCTCCTGGCCCCGGCATGATCCACAAATCCCTCGACCTCAGGGACCTGCGCCGCGAACCGGTCCGCGGCCAGGCCGCACGGCTGCGGCGCTTCGTCTGGAGGATGTACTTCCGCGGCCAGGCGGTGGCCGTCAACGGCGTCCCGCACCGCCGCTTCTACGTCCGCGGCCCGAAGATGTGGGAGTACGCCTGCGGCCTGGCCCACGCCGACGCCGAAGCCGCCGCCGAGGTGCTCGACTTCGGCGGCGGCGCCACCCTGCCGGCCTACTACCTGGCGGCCCGCGGGGCCCGGGTGCGGGTGCTCGACATCGACGCCGGCCTGGTCGATCGCACCAACCGCGCGGCGCGCCGCTTCGGCTGGAGGCTCGAGGCCTCGACCCTCGACCTGACCCGCGAGGAGCTGCCGACGGATTGCTCGCTCGACCTCGTGACCAGCTTCTGCGTCATCGAGCACATGAGCAAGGAGGCCCACCGGGCGGCCCTGGGGCGGCTGGCCGCTGCCCTGCGCCCCGGCGGCCGCCTGGTGTTCAGCTTCGAGCTCGGCAAGGACGCGCCCGGCGAAGGAGCCCTGCGGACCCCCGGGGAGGTCCACGAGCTGGTGGAGCACCTCGGCCTGGAGTGGCGCGGCGAGCCGGGCTTCCACGACGACGGCCAGCGCTTCATGCTCGACCTGCGGACCCCTGACCGCCGCTTCAGCTTCGGCCTGGTGTGCCTGGAGAAGCGCGGTTGAGCCGCGCCTGGATCCACGAGGTGGCGCCGCGCGACGGCCTCCAGAACGAGCCGGGGGTCCTGCCGACCTCGGTCAAGCTGGAGCTGGCCGGCCTGCTGGCCGCGGCGCGGCCGGACTCGATCGAGCTGACCTCCTTCGTCCGTCCCGACCTGCTCCCTGCCCTGGCCGACGCCGACGAATTGGCCCACGCAGTCGCCGCCGCCGCCTGGAGGCGGCAGGTCGAGCTCTACGCCCTGGTGGCCAACGCGCGCGGCTACGAGCGCTTCCGCCGCTCCGGCCTCGACGGGGTCACGCTGCTGGTCTCCGCCACCGACGGACACAGCCTGGCCAACGTCCGGCGCAGCGTCCAGCAGGCGCTCGAACAGAGCTGCGCGCTGGCGCGGACGGCGCGGGCAGAGGGGTTTCGGATCCGGGCCTACGTCTCGATGGCCTTCGGCTGCCCCTACGACGGCCCGCCGGCGCCGTCCCGGGTGGAGGAGATCGCCGCGGCGCTGGTCGAGGCCGGGGCGGACACGCTGCTCCTGGCCGACACCCTCGGCGTCGGCGAGCCGGGCCAGGTCGAGG
>JACNJP010000065.1 GCA_014382465.1 Planctomycetota bacterium | reverse complement strand
CATCGCCACGGGCAGGCCCCAGGGCCTGCACTCCGCCGCCCAGGAGCTGATCGCCGCCGGCTTCGACGCCCAAATCCTGCCGCCGCAGGACGGCCAGACCAACACCTGAGGCGCCAAGTTCCTGCTCGCGGTCGCGAGCGACAGCGCCGAGGCCGCGGTCCAGCACCTGCGGGAGGTCGAGCTGCGCGGCATGAGCCCGGAGGAGAGGGCCGCCGCCGAGGCGACCTTCGACCTCGACGCCGAGTCCAACGACTGCCCGGCGTGTGGCTTCCAGGTCCCGGGCGGCGCCGAGCGCTGCCCCGACTGCGGCTTGCGGCTCGGCCCCGCCTAGTTGTTGCCGGGATCGGCGCTCACACCGGCGCCGCCGCGCGCACCATCCTGGCGATGATGTCGGCCGACTCGAGCATCGGCTGGCCGTCCAGGACCAGGCAGGGCGCTTGGTCCTTGCCGGCCAGGGAGACCAGCTCGGCGTGGGCGGCGGGGTCCTCGCTGACGTTCACCAGGGCCACCGCATCCTCGAGGTGGAGGTTGGCGCGGGCGAGCAGGGCGGCCCGCGAGGCGCCGCAATTGCTCTTGATGAACAGCCTGGAGCCGGCGGGCAGCGCTTCGGCGCCCTGGGCCGCGGCGGCTGCGGCCGGGTGGGCCGCGTTCACCTCCTCGCAGAGGGCGGCCAGGTCGGCGATGACGCGCTCGCCGCCGGGGCCGACCGAGGAGGCGTGGCGGACGGTGCCGCCGGCGTCGATCAGGACCGTGGCGCGGTCGGTGATCCCGGCCTTGTCGAGCCAGGCGCCGTAGGCCTGCGCCACCGCGCCCTTGGGGTGGAAGTCGGCCAGCAGCGGGAAGCTGACGCCGCCGAGGCTGCTGGCCCAGTTGGCGTGGCAGTAGATGCTGTCGACCGAGACACCCAGGACCTGGGTGTTGGCGCCGGAGAAGCGCTTCAGCAGCGCTTCGACGCCCGGGATCTCGCGCGATCAGGTCGGCGTGAAGTCCAGCGGGTAGAACAGCAGCATCACGTGGCGCTTGCCCGCGAACTGCTCGAGGCTGATCGTCCGCCCGAGGTGGTCGGGCAGGGCGAACGCGGGGGCTTTGCTTCCTTCGGCGATCATGGTTTCCTCCGGTGGGGACCTCAGAGTATGACGGAGAGGATCACGCGCGAGGCGACGTTCTGCTCGGCGGCCTGGGTCCAGACCACCAGCCGGGCGGCGCCGGCAGGGATCCGCTTGGTGAAGCGGACCTCGCCGGCCGGGTCGGCTGTGGCCGAGCCCATCGCCACCGGCTGCAGGACCCCGAGGTCGACGCCGAGGGCCGGCCACGGGGTGCTGCCCAGGCCGTGCAGCGAGTAGAAGAAGACCACCTGCCCGCCCGGCTGGGCGCCGGTGGCGGTGAAAAAGCAGTCCTGGCCGGCGTACGGGTAGCTGTGGTCGAAGCCGAGGCTAGGCGGCAGCCCCGGCGCGTCCACCCCGCGGGCGAGGTTCACCCGCCCCCAGCCGTAGGTGTCGTCCTCGCCGACCGGGCCGAGATCGTCGCAGGAGGCCAGCAGCTTGGCGACCACCTGGTCGTTGTTCCAGCCCGGATTGGCGGCCCAGATCATCGCCACCGCGCCGTTGGTCAGCGGGGTCGAGAAGCTGGTGCCGCTGACGCCGGCGTAGCCGCCGCCCTTGATGGTCGTCAGCACGTTCTCGCCCGGCGCCATGCAGTCCAGGGCGCGGCCGTAGCTCGACCAGCTGGTCTTCCAGTCGCCCGAGTTGGTGGCCCCGATCACCAGCACGTTGGCCCAGTCGAAGCTCGAGTGGTTGGTGCCGCTGTTGCCGGCGGCCCACAGCAGGACGCCGCCCCACGAGTGGATGGTGTCGCCGGTGGTCCCGACCGACGGGCTCTCGACCCCGGTGTAGCTGACGCTGGCCGACTTGGCGCCGTTGCTGACCGCCCAGCGGGCGCCGTCGAGCAGGTCGCTGAGGAAGGCGTTGCCGTTGGCCTGGTTGGTGGTGCGGATCGGCATCAGGGACACGCTCCAGTTCACGCCGGCGACGCCGCGGCCGTTGTCGCCGACCGCCCCGATGCAGCCGGCGACGGCGGTGCCGTGGCCGTTGATGTCCTCGATCCGGCCGCCGGCCGACTGGGCCAGCTTGTCGGCCGAGTTGTAGCCGGAGACGAGCTGCGCCGCGAGGTCCGGGTGGCTGGTGTCGACGCCGGTGTCGACGAAGGCGGCCACGTAGCCGGGGTCGCCGGTGGTCACGTCCCAAGCCAGCTCGGACTGCATGTTGCGGTGGTGCCACTGGCCGCCGAACTTCGGGTCGTCCGGGGTCTTGAGCGGCGCGCACAGCCAGTCGGGGGTCACGTACTGGTAGTCGCCGGTCGCCATGAGGCTGTCGGCGAAGCCGGCCTCGTCAAGCCCCGCCGGGACCTGGACCACCAGCTCTCGGACCTCCGGGTACTCCCGGATCAGGACCGGGCCGAGCGCCGCCCGCGCGCGCTGCCAAGCGGCGGGGGCCGGGAGCGGGCGGGCGATCAGCCGGCCGGATCGCAGGGCTCCGCCGGGGAGCTCCTGGAGGCCCGCGGGGGAGGACCGCTGGGCGGCGAGCGGCGCGCCGGCGAGGGCGAGGAGGCACAGCAGGGTGGGGGAAGGGCGCATTGCATGGATCCTACTCGGGGAAAAACAGGAAGCCGGCGGAACGGGCCCGCCGGCTTCCTGAGAGGGCGAGGACCGGGCCTAGAGGACCGTGGTCTGGACCCCGTTGCTGAACAGCCCGCCGCCCAGGTCGAGGGCCTGGAACCAGACCGTCACGCCGGTGGCGCGGGACGGCACGGTGGTGAAGTAGGCGGCGTCCCCCGCGGAGTTGACCGTCATCGTGGCCAGAAGCTGGATCGGGTTGGACAGCTCGGCGACGCCCCAGGTGGTGTTGGTCGGACCGCCGCCGGTGAGGCTGTAGGCGAGGTACGCCTGGCCGCCGGGGGTGCAGCTGGAGACCGTGAAGTTGGCGAAGTTGCCGCCGGCGAGCGGCGGGACCGTCAGCACCGGGTAGATCGGTCCGCCGACGCGCCAGCCGGCCACGGTGGCGGCGGTGTTGTTGAGCGACCGGGCGTTGTCCTGCAGCGTGGCGCCCATGGTGTAGCCCGAGTAGGTGACGTTCGGGCTCGAGAAGCGCTTGATCCGGGTCCCCGGCGAGTACGCCATGACGGTGCGGTACTGGTTGTTCGAGGTCCGGAAGCCGTA
>JACNJP010000066.1 GCA_014382465.1 Planctomycetota bacterium | reverse complement strand
CGACGAGCTGGTGGTAGAGGTCTTCGTCGCCGAGGATCTCGGCGCGCAGCAGGCCGGTGACCAGCCGCCGATGGAGCCGGTGCTGCTCAGGACCCGGCAAGGGCTCGTTGTTCGCCGGGTTGTCGGTGCAGCCGGTGTGGCCCATGCCCTGGATCTCCCAGATCATGTCGCGCTCGGAGGAGCGGGCGCGGTCGTACCAGGCGCGCACCGTGCCGGAGTTGACGATCCGGTCGCGCGAGCCGGCGATCCAGAAGGCGCGGCCGCCGAAGGCGGCCATGTTGGCGTTGCCGTTGGCGTCGGTGGCGGCGGCCTGCAGGCCGATGATGGTCTGGATGCGCGGCTCGATGCCGATGATCAGGGACAGCGTGCCGCCGCCCATCGAGTGGCCGGTGACCGACCATTCGGCGCCGGCGCGGATCATGTCCTCGAGCCAGGCGCCAGGCGTCGCCGACTCGGCTTCGGCCCAGTGCAGCAGCGAGCGGGAGTCGCGGGCGTACTGGTAGGTGTCGGGGAACAGGCCGGTCTCGGTGCCGATCGAGGCGACGACGAAGCCCCAGCTCGCGGTGTGGGTGCAGAGCTCGTCGTAGTTGGACGGGTCGCCGAGCCAGCCGTGCTGGAAGCCGGTGAGCTCGTAGGGGCCGGATCCGGGGTCGGCGGCGGCGCCCTGGCCGGCCGCCAGCGCCGGGTAGTAGACCCGGCCGCGGATCGTGCCCTGGCCGAAGATGGCGTCGGTGAAGACGACGTCGCGCCAGCCGACCAGGTGCGGACCGGGGTCCTCGGGGGCTTGCGGGACGGCGGCGAGGAGGAGCAGGAGGGGAGAGAGCAGCATGGTGGGGATCAGGGCCGGAGGCCGGTGTCGGTGACCAGGTAGATGGCGAAGGAGGCCAGCCAGTGCTCTCCCTCGTAGTGCCCGCTGAAGACGTAATCCAGGCCGGCCTTGGCGTGGGCCTCGGCGGCCGCCAGCAGGGTGGCGCGGCGCGGGTCGTCCGCGGGCAGCGCCGAGGCGACGCCGCGCTGGGTCCAGGCGCGCACCAGGTTGAGGCCGGCGAGGTGCACCAGCTTGCCGTCGGTCGGGTCGCTGACCTCGACCGGGTCGCCGAGGTTGCCGAGCTCGCCGTTCCCGAGCCCGGGCAGGAAGGCCTCGAGCCAGAGGGAGAATTCGTCCGCGGGCAGCACCCGGCGCATCAGGTCGGCCTCGAGCAGGCCGGGGCTGAAGAAGTCGTGGCCGCTGGGCTCGTACATCACCGGGTAGTCGCGGTCGTCGAGGTAGTAGTCGCGGGCGCGGGCCGCTGCGATCCGGGTCAGCTCGCGGTCGCCGGTGCCGAGCGAGTAGTCGAGGAACTCGCCGAGCGCCCAGGCGCTGTTGGGGTGCTCGCCGACGCGGATCGGCCAGCTCAGCTTGGGCAGGTAGTCCTTGGTCAGCTCGACCACGCGCCGCTCCAGCGGCTCGAGGTTGGCGGCCCACTCGCGCCCATGCGGGTCGTCCCACTGGCGCAGCTCCAGCGCCAGCCGCAGCAGCCAGGCCCAGCCGTAGGTGCGCTCGAAGCTGCGGTTGTGCTCGGGCTCGAAGTAGGCGGTCTCGGCGAGGATCTTCTCGGCGCTGAGGTGCGCGGCGAGCTTCGCGCGCGCCTCGGCGTCGATCGAGCTGCCGGGATAGAGCTTGAGCAGCCGCACCAGCATCCAGTGGCCGTGGACCGCGCTGTGCCAGTCGAAGCTGCCGTAGAAGGCCGGGTGCATCTCCAGCGGCGAGCGCACGTCGGCGGCGCTGGCCATGACGTTCGACGGCTTGTTCGGGTACTCGCGGACGATGCCGTCGAGCGCCAGCCGGGCGAAGGCCGCGACCTGGGCGTCGGTCAGCGCGGCGCCGGCGGCGGGCAGGGCGACGGTCGGGGCGGAAGGGGCCATGGCGCAGGCGGGCAGGAGGAGCAGCAGGGGCAGGAATCGGCGCATGAGGTCGTGTCCAGCCTAACCCCGCCACTCCTGCTCGAGGATGGCGTAGACCAGGTCGTCGGCCCACGCGCCCTTGAACCACAGGCTCTCGCGGAAGTGGGCCTCGCGGCGCATGCCGAGCGCCTCCAGCATGCGGATGCAGGCGCGGTTGCGCGGGTCGGTGGAGCAGCGCACGCGGTGCACGCGGAGGACGTCGAAGGAGAAGCCGAGCATCGCCCGCATGGCCTCGGCGGCGTAGCCCTCGCCCTGGTGGGCCGGGTCCAGGCTGATCCCGAGCTCGACCTCGGCGTCGGCGTCGGCGGGGGAATGGAGGCCGATGTCGCCGATCAGCATCCCCGAGCTCCGCAGCACCATCACGAACTGGAACCAGGTGCCGCGCGCCCCGGGCTCCCGCCCCTCCTGGGCCACGGCCAGCCGCTCGACCTCCGGCGGGTCCGCGGGCTCCCACCACTGGTAGCGCGCCACCTCCGGGAGGGCGCGGATGTGCTGGACCTCGGCGGCGTCCTCCCGCTGCAGCGGTCGGATCTCCAGGCGGGGGGTCACGAGGACGGGCGGACTCATGCTTCCGAGGCGGCCCAACGGCCTGCTCCCACTCTAGCCGGGCTGCTACCGTCTCGGCCTCGCGTCCGCGCCCGCGGCCGCCCTCCGCGGACCATGTTCCTGATCGACCTGCCGTGCGTCTCGGACTCCCTCGAGCGGAGCCTGGCCGCGTCGCGGTCGCCGGTGGTGGCGACCGCCGCGGCGCGGCGCCTGCTCGCCGGGGCCGCGGTGAACTGGATCGAGGAGGACCAGGCCGCCGCGCGGCTGGCGGGGGCGGCGCCGCCGCGCCTCCACACCAATTCCGAGAACGCCCTCGGCTGGCTGGCGGAGCGGCTGCCGCGGTCCGAGCTCCAGCGCTGGGCCGGGCTGTGCAAGGACAAGCTGCGCTTCCGCGAGGCCACGCGGCCGCTGCACCCGGAGCTGGAGTTCCGCGGCCTCGGCCTGGCGGAGCTCGACGGCCTCGACCTGGCCCGGCTGCCGATGCCCTTCGTCATCAAGCCGGCCGCCGGCTTCTTCAGCCTCGGCGTCCACCGGGTCCGCTCGCCCGAGGCCTGGCCCGCCGCGCGCGACGCCCTCCGCGCCGAGCTGGCGGCGGCGCGGCGGCTTTTCCCGCGCTCGGTCTTCGACGCCGAGCGCCTCATCGTCGAGCAGGTGATCGATGGCGCCGAGGTCGCCGTCGACGCCGACCTCGACGACCGCGGCGAACCGGTGGTCCTCAACATAT
>JACNJP010000490.1 GCA_014382465.1 Planctomycetota bacterium | reverse complement strand
GGGTGCGGGGCGCTCGGGGGGGGTCCGGGGCGCCGCCGCCCGGTCTGCCCGGCGCGGGGGCGCGGGGCCCGCGTGGGCGGGGGGGGCGGCTCCGCGAGCCGGATGCCCAGCCGGATCCGCAGCGAGCTCGGCCTGGCCTACAGCACCGGCGCCTTCTGGAGGCCCGGCTGGGAGCAGCAGGGCTTGTTCTGGGGCACCTGCGGCACCAAGAACCAGACCGCCGGCCTGGCCCTGCGCGAGATGCTCGGCGTGCTCGACGGCTTCCTCGCCCAGGGTGTGGCGCAAGAGGAGTTCGATCAGGCCCGCAGCCGGCTGCTGAACGCCCAGGTCTTCGAGGTCGACGAGGCCTCCAAGGTGCTGGCGCGGATCGCCGACCTGGAGTGGAACGGCTACCCCTGGAGCTTCCACGAGCAGGCGGCGGCGGCGCTGCGCGAGCTCAGCGCCGCGGAGGTGGTCGACGCCTGCCGCCGCCACCTCGACACCGGCCGGCTGACCCTGTTCGTGCTCGGGAACCCGGTTGACTTCGACGTCGAGCTGGGCGAGTTCGGCGCCGTCGAGGAGTGGGATTCCTCCGCCCCCGAGGTCCGGCCGGTCGACGCCTCGGGCGACTCCGAGGCCGCCGCCCGCGGCGCCGACCTGGCGGCCCACCTGCTGAGCAGCCACGGCGGCCGGGCCGCCTGGGAGGGGGTCGGGGCGGCCGGCTCCCTCCTGCGAACGGAGGGTGCCGACCCGGTCGAGGCGCTGCTGGTCTATCCCGGAAGGTTCCTGGCGCGGTCCGCCGCGGACCCCGCACAGCTGTACTCGGTGGTCACCGAGGAAGCCGGCTGGTCGCTCGGTTCCGCCGGCATGAGCGAGCTCAGCGCCGAGCAGCTGCGCGGCGCCCAGCTCGAGCTGAAGGCCAAGCTGCCGCTGGTGCTGATGCGGCTGGCCCGGTCGGAGTACCGGGCCGCCGCCGCCGCCGAGCGCACCCTGCTGCTGACCGACGAGGAGGGCGACGCGGTGACGGTCGAGCTGCACGAGCACGGCCTCTGCCGGGCGATCGTGACCGAGGCCGGCGGCCGCTACGAGTTCGGCGCCTACACCCTGACCGGCGGCGTGATGCTGCCGGGCGAGGTGCGCTGGTCGGACGGCGGGCAGCCAGCCTCGTACTCCTTCGAGTGGAGCGTGAACCCGGAGGTCCGGGCCGAGTGGTTCGAGTTCCCGGCCGGCGGCTGAGCCCGGGTATCCTTCGCTCCGATGACGGAGCCGAACCGCTACCCGATCCCTGCGCGCCGCCGCCTGCCGCCTGACTGGCAGCCGGCCGAGTGGGCGGTCATCCAGCCGGTGGCGGAGGAGCTGGCCGGCCGCCCGCTCGGCGACCGGGCCGCGCTCGAGGGCTGGCTGCTCGACCGCAGCGAGCTGGATTCGCTGGTGGGAGGGCGGTCCTCGCGGCTGCACGTCGCCGCGGCGCGCGACACCGCCGACCGGGCGGCCGAGGGAGCCCACCTCGACTACCAGACCGTGGTGCTTCCGGAGTACCGCAAGGTCTCGGACCGGCTCGACCGCAAGTACCTCGAGTGCCCGCACCGCGCCGAGCTGGACCCGGCCTTCTGGACCGTCTACCAGCGCGACGCCGAGCTGGCGGTCGAGCTGTTCCGCGAGGAGAACGTCGAGCTCGAGGCCGAGGACGAGCGGCTCGCCACCGAGTACGGCCGGATCACCGGCGCCCTGACGGTCGATTTCGGCGGCGCCGAGCGGACCCTGCCGGAGATGGCGCCGTTCTACGAGGACCTCGACCGCGGCGTCCGCGAGGCGGCCTGGCGGGCGGTGGCCGGGCGGCGGCTGCGGGAGCGCGAGCAGCTGGAGGCGCTCTTCGAGCAGATGGTCGGCCTGCGCGGACGGATCGCCGCCAACGCCGGCTACTCCGACTACCGCGACTTCAAGCACCGCGAGCTGGGCCGCTTCGACTACACGCCGGCCGACTGCCAGGCGCTGCACGCCCACGTCGAGCGCCACGTGCTGCCCTTCGTGCGCCGGCTGACGGCCCGGCGCCAGGAGTTGCTGGGGATCGCGCCGCTGCGTCCCTGGGACTTCTCGGTCGACCCGGAGGGCAAGCCGCCGTTCCGGCCCTTCGAGGACGCGGCGGGGCAGGTCCGGGTCGCCGCGACCCTGATGGAGCGGGTCGACCCCGGCTTCGCCGCCGACCTGCGGTGGATGGAGGCCGAGGACCTGCTCGACCTCGAAACCCGGCCGTCGAAGCGGCAGGGCGGCTTCATGGACACCTTCGAGGACGTCCGCTGGCCCTTCATCTTCTCCAACAGCTCCCCGACCCACGGCGGCGTCGAGACGCTGGTCCACGAGGGCGGCCACTCGGTCCACGGGCTGCTGTCGCGCGGGCTCGAGCCGGTCGACTACCGCTCGGCGCCGATCGAGTTCTGCGAGGTCGCCTCGATGGGCATGGAGATGATGGCGCTCGAGCACCTCGACGCCGTCTATCCGCCGCAGGAGGCGCGGCGCGCGGCCCTCGATTCGCTCGAGGACGCCGCCGCCTCGCTGGCCTGGATCTGCACCGTCGACGCCTTCCAGCACTGGATCTACACCCACGCCGGGCACTCGGCGGCGCAGCGCGCCGACGCCTGGGTCGACCTGCGGGAGCGCTTCGGCGCGCCCACCGACTGGACCGGCCTGGAGGAGCAGCGGCGTCACGCCTGGCAGGGCCAGCTCCACGTCTTCGAGGTGCCGTTCTACTACGTGGAGTACGCCATCGCCCAGATCGGCGCCTTCCAGCTTTGGTCGAACTACCGCCGGGATCCGGCAGGCGCGGTGGCGCGCTTCCGCGAGGGGCTGGCGCTCGGCGGCTCGCAGCCGCTGCCGCGGCTCTTCGAGGCCGCCGGCCTGCGCTTCGACCCGCGCGGCGACGGCCTCGGCGAGCTGGTGGCCGAGCTGGAAGCCGCCTGGCTGGCGCGGCTCGCCGACGGAGCGTCGGCGTGAGCGCGACCTGGATCGTCGGCGACATCCACGGCTGCGCCGAGGAGCTGGCCGAGCTGATCGACGGCTTGCAGCTCGGACCGGAGGACCGCCTGATCTCGGTCGGGGACCTCTACCACCGCGGACCGGACCCCCTCGGGGTGGCGCGGCTGCTGGTCGCCGCCGGCGCCGAGATCGTGCTCGGCAACCACGAGCACGTACTGCTGCGCAAGCTGCAGCTGCTCGGGCCGAACGGCGACTGGGGCCGGCTCGA
>JACNJP010000067.1 GCA_014382465.1 Planctomycetota bacterium | reverse complement strand
ACGCAATTCGGACCGGCCCTCGTCGCCGCTGTCCGGGACGCCGTCCGGATCCTCGAAGCGCAGGCTCCCGGGGGTGTAGAAGCCGTTCAGGCCCCACTGGAAGTAGCCGTTGGCCCCGGCGTCGTGCTGGCCGGTGAAACGCGCGGTGGCGGCCCAGTTGTCGAAGGCGCGGCGGCCGAAGGGCTCGCCGCCGCCGTGGTCGTGGGCCAGGCCGGCCGAGTCGTGGTCATCTCCCTCGGCTCCCGAGCCGAGGCCCAGGGACCAGCGCAGCGGCAGGTCGCCCAGTCCGAACCACTGGTGCAGCTCGACGCCGGTGAGGAACAGCGGACCGCCGAAGAACTCGCGGCGCACGCCGTCCTCGCTGAGGAACGGCTTGTCGTGGGTGTGGGTGGTGTTCCACTTGCCGAAGTCGGACAGGAAGCGGCCGGCCCGCAGCGACAGCTCGGCCGGGAGCTGATCGAACCACATGGCGGCCTCCTCCAGCTCCACCACGGTCTCGGCGCCGGTATCCGCCGCCACCAGGTAGACGTAGGCCCAGCCGTAGGGGTCGAAGCGGTGCGCCAGGTTGAGCTCGACGGTGCGGGCGCGCACCTGGTTGTAGCGGTCGGCGCGGCCCGGGGCGCCGGAGAACTCGGCGACGACATCGATGGCGACGCCGATGGCCGGGTTGAAGGCAGGGTCGAAGTCGCCGAGGAAGCCCGACGCGCTGCCCCCCATCCGCCCGGGCGGTGCGCCGAGGTCGAGCTGGGGAGCGGAGGGGGCCGGTCCCTCGGGTTCCTGGGCGGTGAGCGGGCCGGAGCAGGCCAGCCAGGCCGCCAGGAGGCTCGGGTACAGGGACGAGTTCATGCGGTACAGGGACGAGTTCATGCCGGGTCACGCTTCAGGAGTTCGGGAGCATCGTCGAGGCCCGGCGCCGGGCGAGGCGGAGGGCGGGATCTTAGGCCGCCGCTGGGCAGCGGGAGGCGATTCAGAACTCAGGACGGCGGCGCACGGCCGAAGCGCGGGCCGAGCCGGACCACGACCGGCGGCGCCGCGGGCGGCGGCGCGACCTCGCCGAGGCGAGGCGCATCGAACAGGCCCAGGGCGGCGGCGCAGGGCAGCTCGAAGCAGGCCGGGCTCAGGCATTGGACACAGCTCTGGTCCAATTCGCTGGTCAGGTGCGCGCCCAGGTGCAGGGCCCCGGCGAACGCCAGGACGGCGAACAGCAAGGCGGCGAAACGAGCGGGCCGGCCCATGGCAGCGGCAGTCTACCATGGGGCCAAGGACCCCACCTGGATGGCCCTCGCCGACCACCACCGACGCCCGCTGCGCAGCCTCCGCCTGTCGCTGACGGACCGCTGCAACCTCCGCTGCGCCTACTGCATGCCGGAGGAGAAGTACCACTGGCTGCCGCGCGCCGACATCCTCCAGTTTGAGGAGCTGTCGCGGCTGGTGGACGCCTTCACCGCGCTCGGCGTCGACCGCCTGCGCCTCACCGGCGGCGAGCCCTTGCTGCGCCAGGATCTGCCCGAGCTGGTGGCGGCGCTGGCGGCCAAGCCGGCGATCCGCGACCTGGCGCTGACGACCAACGGCCTGCGGCTGGCGCCGGTCGCCTCGGCCCTGCGCCGGGCCGGGCTGGACCGCATCACCCTCAGCCTCGACACCCTCGACCCGGCGCGCTTCCAGCGCCTGACGCGGCGGGACGACCTGGCGCGGGCCCTGGAGGGCCTGGCGGCCGCCCAGGAGGCCGGCTTCACCGGCACCAAGCTCAACATGGTCGTCATCCGCGGCTTCAACGACGACGAGCTGCTGCCGATGCTGGTGCTCGGCCGCCGCTACGGCGCCCAGGTGCGCTTCATCGAGTACATGGACGTCGGCGGCGCCAGCGGCTGGTCGATGGCCCAGGTGGTGCCGAAGCAGGAGATCTTGGAGAGGCTGACCGAAGCCTTCGGCGCCCCGCCCGAGCCGCAGGCCGGCCGCGGCAGCGCCCCGGCCACCGAGTACCGCCTCGCCGACGGCTCGGCCTGCGGCATCATCGCCTCCACCACCGAGCCCTTCTGCGGCGATTGCGACCGCAGCCGCGTCACCGCCGACGGCATGTGGTTCCTGTGCCTCTACGCCGTCGCCGGGCACGACCTGCGCGGCCTGATCCGCCGCGGCGCCGATGACGCCGAGCTGCGGCGCCACCTGTCGCAGGTCTGGAGCAGCCGGGCCGACCGCGGCGCCCAGGAGCGCGCCGCGCTGCACCTGGAGCAGCGCACCGCCCAGCCCGGCCAGGCCGCTTCGTTCCACCACGAGATGCACGTCCGCGGCGGCTGAGTTGGAGGTCGTCACCCTCGCCAGCGGCTCCAGCGGCAACTGCGCCCTGATCCGGGCCGGCAGCGGCCTCGACCGGACCACCCTGGTGCTGGACTGCGGCGTGGCGCTTCGCACCGCCCGCGACCTGGCGCTGGTCCTCGGGGTCGAGCTCGGGGCGGTCGACGGGGTCCTGCTCAGCCACCACCACAGCGATCACAGCGCCAAGGTGCTGGCGGTCGCCGCCCGCGCCCGCTGCCCGCTGTGGGCGCATCCGCAGGCGCTCACCACCCACCCCAGCACCTCCGAGTCGGAGCGCCGGCGGCGCAAGGTCGACCACCGGCCCTTCACCAGCGGCCAGTGGTTCGAGGCCGGGTCCATCCGCTGCCTGCCGGTGCGCCTGTCCCACGACGCCGAGCCCACCCACGGCTTCCTGTTCGAGGCCGACGGCGTCCGCGCCGGCTTCTTCACCGACCTCGGCACCACCGACGCCCTGCCGCGCGAGCTGGTCGAGGACCTCGAGCTCCTGGTCCTCGAATCCAACCACGACCACGGCATGCTGCGCGACGGCCGCTACCCGCCCCACCTCAAGCGCCGGGTCGGCGGCGACCAGGGCCACCTCAGCAACGGACAGGCCGCCGAGCTCCTGCGCGACCGCTGCCCGCCCGGCCTGAGGGCCCTCGCCCTCGCCCACCTCAGCGAGCGCAACAACGCCCCCTCGCTGGCTCTCGAAGCCGCCGGCCAGGCCCTGCGCGACGCCGGCCGCGGCGAGCTCGAGCCGCAAGTGGCCCCGAAGCGCGGCATCCTGCGATTGGAGCTCGCCACCTGAGGCCGTCTACCTGGTGTGGCCCGGCCGGACCCTGCGGCGGCCGGTCGTCACGCGCAGGGGCGGACGCCGGCCGGCCCCCAGCCGGTCCAGGGCGCCGGCGGCGCCCGCCAGGGCGGCC
>JACNJP010000069.1 GCA_014382465.1 Planctomycetota bacterium | reverse complement strand
CCCCGAGCGCCCCCCCCGGCGGCTCGCCCCTGCCACGGCGCACGTAGCCCGGCGGCTCCAGGAGGGAGCTTGAGGCCGGGGGGGTGACCCTCGCCCGGCTGGGGGGGGGCGTGGGGTTGTGGTGCTGGGTGAGGCCGCGCTTCGGCCGCCCGGCGGCGGCCGCCGTGCTGACGCTGCTTGCGGTCGCCGCCGCCGCCGGCAGCCTGTTCAGCGACAGCGCGCTGGCCGGCACCTCGTCGGCGCTGCTGGCCGGCTTCCAGGCCTTCATGGCCGGGGCGCTGCTGCACGTCGTCGTCGGCCACACCTTCCAATTGAAGGAAGGGCTGCACAGCGGCGCCGAGCGCGCCTGGTCGGGCGGCGGCGGCCTGGCCGGTCTCGGCCTGCTGGCGCTGTTCAGCGGCCTCCACGCCCGCGCCGAAGGCCAGCTCGCGGCGCTGCCGGCGCTCGAGGCCTTCGTCCAGCTCGCGGCGCAGAGCGCGCCGGCGCTGCTGGCGGCCTCGCTCACGATCTGGATCACCAAGGCGGTCGTGCCGGGCAAGATGGCGCGCTTCTTCCACGGCCGTACGCGCTTCAGCCAGGCGCTGCGCGGCACCGTCGCCGGCCTGCCGCTGCCGATCTGCTCCTGCGGCGTGATCCCGATGTACCGCAGCCTGATCCAGGCCCGCACCCCGGCGCCGGCGGCGCTGGCCTTCCTGGTGGCGGCGCCCGAGGTCGGCTGGGCGGCGATCCTGCTGTCGCTCGGCCTGCTCGGCCCGACCATGCCCGGCCTGCGGCTGGCGGGCGCCGCGCTGCTGGCGCTGGGCGTCGGCGTGATCGTCGGCGGCATGGCGGAGCGGCAGCGGCGTCAGGAGCCGGCCGAACCCGAGCCGGAGGTCCGGCCGCCGCTCGGCGAGCGCGTGCGCGCCGGCTTCCGCTACGGCTTCGCCACCGTGGTCGACGACACCGCGCCGTGGATCGTGCTCGGCCTGCTGATCGCGGCGGTCCTCGAGCCGACGCTCGACGCCGGCCTGCTACTCGGCCTGCCGGCGGGCGTCGACGTGCTGATCGCGACCCTGATCGGCCTGCCGCTCTACGTCTGCGCCTCGGGCTCGACGCCGCTGGTGGCGGTGCTGCTGCTCAAGGGCCTGTCGCCCGGCGCCGCGATCGCCTTCCTGCTGACCGGCCCGGCGACCAACGTCACCACCGCGGGCCTGCTGGCCCAGATGCACAGCAAGCGGGTCGCCGGCGCCTTCGCCGCCGTGATGATCGTGCTGGCGGTGTCCCTCGGACTGGCGACCAACGCCCTGCTCGACAACGTCGAGGTCGCCGCGGCGATGCCGCACCACCACGAGCAGATCGGCTGGTTCCCGTGGCTGGCGCTGGGGGTGCTGGGCCTCACCTACCTGAGCTCGCTGCTGCGGCTCGGCGTGCCCGGCTTCCTCGCCAAGGTGGTCCGGCCGCAGACCGACGACGCCCCGCCGCCGGCGTCCTGCTGCG
Organism: Planctomycetota bacterium; assembly: GCA_014382465.1. Taxonomy (GTDB): domain Bacteria; phylum Planctomycetota; class UBA1135; order UBA1135; family UBA1135; genus J029. The sequence goes on along the minus strand of JACNJP010000069.1, from coordinate 1,750 downwards.
CGGAGCCCCCCGCGCCCGCACCGTCCCCCTGCTGCCAAGATGCAGCCCCCGAAGCCGCGCCGCCCCCGCCCGCCGACGACGGCGGCTGCTGCGGCCACGCACCGAAAGAATGAAACGGACCCTCGCCCTCCTGCTCCTGCTCGCCGCGCTCTCCCCCGCCGCGATCGCCCAGACCGCCCGCGGCGAGGCCCGCCCCTGGCCGCACCAATCCTCCGACATCCCGGTCGACCCGCGGATCCACTTCGGCGCCTTCGACAACGGCCTGCGCTACGCCTGGGCCGACAACGGCGAGCCCGAGCAGCGCTGCTACCTGCGGCTGCACGTCAACGCCGGCAGCCTGGCCGAGGAGGACTCCGAGCAGGGCATGGCCCACTTCCTCGAGCACATGGCCTTCAACGGCTCGAAGAACTTCCCGCCCGGCACCCTGATCGAGTGGTTCCAGGAGCACGGCATGTCCTTCGGCGCCGACACCAACGCCCACACCATCTTCAGTGAGACGGTCTACAAGCTCGACCTGCCGACCAGCGACGCCGAGACCCTGCGCGAGGGCTTGATGGTGCTGCGCGACTACGCCGACGGCCTGCTGCTGACCGAGGAGGAGGTCCAGGCCGAGAAGGGCGTCATCGACGGCGAGCAGCGCGAGCGCGACTCGGCCGGCTACCGGGTGTTCCTCGAGCAGCTCGAGCGCATGTTCGCCGGCTCGCGCTACGCCGAGCGCATCCCGATCGGCTTCAAGGAGATCCGCGACGAGTTCAACGCCGAGTCGGTGCGGGCCTTCTACCAGAAGTGGTACCGCCCCGAGCACCTGACCCTGATCGTCGTCGGCGACCTCGGCGGGCTCGACCCGGCGCCGCTGCTCGAGGAGGCCTTCGCCGGCATGCAGCCGCCCGCGGGCCGTCCGGCGCTCCAGCCGGCCGTCGGCAAGCCGAAGAGCTACGAGCACGCCTTCGCCCTCTACGAGCCGGAGATCCCCTCGGTCAGCCTGACGGTCGCGGTGCTGACCCCGTGGGAGGACGAGTTGCCGACCGTGGCCAACTGGATCGAGGACCTGCCGCTCGACTACGCCCACGGCATGGTCAACCTGCGCTTCCGCGAGCTGGCCAAGCAGGAGGACACGCCCTTCCTCGGCGCCGGCCTGGGCGCCGCCGACGAGCTCGAGTCCTTCCGCAGCGAGAGCCTGACGGTGCAGTGCGCGCCGGAGAAGTGGCAGGAGGCGCTGGCCTTCTGCGAGAAGGAGCTGCGGCGCGCGCTGGAGTTCGGCTTCCAGCAGGCCGAGCTCGACGAGATGCGCGCCGACATGCTGCGCGGCCTCGACGAGGCGGTCGAGCGCGAGGCCACCCAGCACAGCTCCGGCCTGCTCAGCGAGCTGCTGCTGGCGGCCGAGCAGCGCTACGTGCCGACCGACGCCGGGACCAACCGCTCGATCCTGCGGCCGGCGATCGAGGCCCTGACGGTCGAGGCCTGCCACGCCGCGCTGGCCGAGGCCTGGGACGCCGGCCCGCTGTCGATCACCTCGACCGGCAACCTCGACCTCGGCGAGGACTCGGGCCGGCAGCTCCGCGCCGCCCTGGAGGCCAGCCGCGGCGAGCCGGTCGAGGCCATGGACGAGATCGTGGTCTCCGACTTCGCCTACGCCTCGAGCGCCGAAGGCGCCGGCGAGGTGGTCGAGCGCAGCCACGTCGAGGACCTCGACCTCCACCTGCTGCGCTTCGCCAACGGCGTGACGGTCAACATCAAGCGGACCGACTTC
>JACNJP010000411.1:1161-3234 GCA_014382465.1 Planctomycetota bacterium | reverse complement strand
GTCCGCGCGGCAGGCTGCGACGCGACCGCGACTGGCTCAACAACTCGCTGCTCGCCGAGCCCGACGAGGCGCGCGCTTTCCAGGCCGGGCTCCGGACCCTGATCTGGGCCCAGCAGGTGCTCCACCACGCGGGAGGCCGCGGATGAGCAAGACTGCGCAACCCCCGTCCGCCTCGCCGGCCGCCGAGATCGGAACCCTCGGCAGCCCCTTCGTGGTCGACGCCTTCCCCGATCCGGAGGCGCCGCCGGCCTCCAGAGCGGCGCCGCCGCCTCGGCTGGGGCCGATGGGCCACCTCGCCGCCGGCTTCGGCGACGTCCTGTGCCGGCCGCGGGTGCTGGTGTTCCTGATCGCGGTGGCGGTCCTCGCCGCCCTGCCGGCGGCGCTGCCGGTGTTCCGCTCGGCCCACCTGAACCTCGCGCCGGTGGTGGAGCCGGCCGCCGGGCCCGGGCTGTCCCTCGAAGGCCTGGCGCCGGACTGGCTGTTCGCCGACTGGAAGCTGCGCGACCCCTCCCTCCAGGCCCTGGTCGGAGACCTGATGGCGCCGGCGGTGCTGCTGTCGTCCTGGTTCGGCCTGCTGGTGTGCGGCGGCTGGATGGGGCTGGCCCGCGCCGGCCGCCGCGGGCACGGCTTGTCGGTCTTCCTGGCCGCCGGAGGCCGGGCCTTCTTCCCCTTCCTGCGCACCTGGTTCCTCGGCCTGCCGCTGTTCTATGCCGCCACCTGGCTGGTCTGGGGGCCTCCCGGCGAGTGGCTGATGGGCCTCCTGCTGCCCGGCGGCGACGCCGCGCGGGCCACCAGCGAGACCGCCGCCAATTGGGTGACGGGGAGCCGTGAGCTGCTGTCCCTGTTCCTGGTCCTGGGGATCGAGGTGCTGCTCGACCTGGGCCGCGCCAGCCTGGTGGCCGGGCAGCGCCGCTCCGCGTTGCTGGCGCTCCTGCGCGGCTTCGGCTACTTCCTGTTCGAACCGCTGCGGGTCTGGGGCCTGGTCGGCGCCGGCCTGGCGTTCGAGCTGCTGTGGCTGGCGGCGATGTCGTCGCTGGTCGCCCAGGGGCTCCTGCCGCTGTGGGCCCTGGTGCTGCTGCTGCCCTTCGGCCGGATCGTCTGCCGCGGCGCCCGCTACGCCGGCCTGCTGCGCCTCTACGCCGAAGGACGTCCGGAACGCCCGGTCCGCCGCGCCGGCGCACCGCCGAGCCCCTCACGCCATGCCTCCGCTTGAACCCTTGCCGGCCGCGGCTGGATCGGCCATCATCCGCGCCCCGGAGCCTCCTCGGACCCTCCCGGACCTCCGCCCGCCCGAACCATGCTGACCGCCAAGGACCTGATGACCATGCGGCTGATGACCGTGTCCCCGTCGATGGGGCTGCGGGATCTGGTCGACTTCCTCCGCGACAACTCGATCCACGCCGCGCCGGTCAAGGAGGGCGAGCGGATCGTCGGCCTGGCCTCCCTGACCGACGTGATGGGCTATCTGGCGGACGAGGAGACCGATGTCGAGCACAATTTCTCGCGGGTGTTCCTGCCGGACCCCGACCAGGAGGGCTACGACGAGTTCGCCACCCGGCTCGACGGCGCCACCGTCAACGACATCATGACCCCGGCGGTCTTCACCTGCGACGTCGACTCCACCGCCGGCGAGGTGGCCGCGCTGATGGCCTCCAAGCAGATCCACCGGGTGGTGGTCACCGACGAGGGCAGCGCCGTGGGACTGCTCAGCGTCACCGATCTCCTGAAGGCGGTCACCCAGTACGAAAACACCCTTTCCGGCCGCGCCGCCAAGGGTTAACCCTCCGGCGGGAGAGGGGAGGGAGATCGAAGGGGCTCCATCCTGGTTGACGGCCTCCGCCGCGTGGGGATGCGGCGGAGGCCGGTCTCGTTTCCGGGGCCTGGCCCGTTGCTAGAATTCCGCCCCATGAGCGAGTCCCTCCACGGCGCGGCGGTCATCGGCCCGTCCCGCGGCCCCACGGGCGTCATCAACCCGGCCCTTGTCGGGTACCGCCCGGGAGCCCTCCCACCCCCCCGCACCGCCCGGGTGCGCGCCGCCCCCCCCCGCGCCCCGGGGACGCCCGCCCCCGCGCG
>JACNJP010000411.1:0-1151 GCA_014382465.1 Planctomycetota bacterium | reverse complement strand
GGGGGGGCCGGCGGCCTTGGCGGGGGGGGGGCGGGTGGCGGGCGCGCCGCCCCGGGGGCGGGCCCCCCCGGGGCGGGGGGGCCGCGGGCGGGGCGGGGGGCCCGAGGGTCGTCCCCACCCAGTCCTTGGTCGGCGACGTCCGGGACGCCCTCGCGCCCCCGTGCCCCCGGGGGGGGGGGGGCGCCCGCCACGGCGTCCAGGGCATGCTCGACGACGAGCTGGTTGACCTCGGCGCCGAGACCAAGGAGACCCTCGAGGCGGTCGCCAAGGTGCCGGCGGCGGCGCTCGGCTCGGTGCGCAAGAAGCCCAGCGCCGAGGACGTGGCGCGCATGATCGGCACGTTCCAGAAGCACGGCATCCGCTTCTTCTTCTACATCGGCGGCAACGACAGCGCCGAGACCGCCCACATCGTCGAGCAGCAGTCGCGGGAGCAGGGCTACGAGATGCGCTGCTTCCACATCCCCAAGACCATCGACAACGATCTGCGGGTCACCGACCACTGCCCGGGCTACGGCTCGGCGGCGCGCTTCGTCGCCCACGCCTTCCAGGGCGACGACCGCGACAACCGCTCGCTGCCCGGGGTCAAGATGAACGTCGTCATGGGGCGCCACGCCGGCTGGCTGACGGCCGCCAGCACTCTCGGGCGGCGCTCGGAGCAGGACGGGCCGCACCTGGTCTACCTGCCGGAGCGGGTGTTCGACCCGGCGCGCTTCGTCGCCGACGTGGCCGAGGTCCACGGCCGCCTCGGACGCTGCATCGTGGCCGTCTCGGAGGGCATCCACGACGCCGCTGGGCGCCCCTTCCTGCAGGTCTACGCCGAGCAGGCCGGCTCGGCCGTGGCCGGGCAGACCGACAGCCACGGCAACGTCCAGCTCAGCGGCACCGGCGCCCTCGGCGACTCGCTCGCGACCCTGGTGAAGCAGGCCCTGCCGGGGGTCCGCGTGCGGGCTGACACCTTCGGCTACCTTCAGCGCTCCTTCCCCGTCGACGCCTCGCCGATCGACGTCTCCGAGGCCCGCGAGGTCGGCCGGGCGGCGGTCCGCGCGGCCGTCTCCGGCGACCACGCCAGCGGCTCGATCGCGATCCGCCGGGTGGCGGGGGAGTCCTACCGCTCGGAGGTCTTCGTCACGCCGCTCGAGAGCGTGGCGCGG
>JACNJP010000575.1 GCA_014382465.1 Planctomycetota bacterium | reverse complement strand
AAACCCCCGCCACCGAAATCGACTCGCGATGACCCGCCCCCGACCCGGACCCCGGGCGGGTCTACCCGCTGGGGCGCCAGGCGACCGCTCCGTTGCTCGCCTCCGCCCGGGGCCCCGGCGGCCCCCCCCCCCGCCTGTGGGCCCCCGCGCTGGGGGCGCCGTGGGTCTACGCCAGCCTCGGCGGGGCGCCGACGGCGCCGGGTCAATGGACCACGGCGGAGATGGCCGCGGCCCTGCCGGAGGCCGGCGCCGCGGCCGGCGCGCCGCTCTACGCGGTGGTCGGCAACCCGGTGGACCACTCGCGCTCGCCGCTGTTGTGGCGGCGGGTCCTGCGAGGAGCCTGGCTTGCCGGCGTCTACGGCCGGATCGAGCCGCCGCCGGACGGCTTCCGCCGCTTCCTCCGCGCCCACCGCCATCCGGCCTTCCGCGGCTTCTCGGTGACGGCGCCGTTCAAGGCCGATGCCCTGGCCTGCGCTGACGAGGCCGACCCGGGGGCCGCCCGCGTCGGCGCCGCCAATACTCTTCAGCGGCTGGACCGTGGCTGGCGGGCCTGGAACACCGACGGTCCGGCGGCCATGGATTCCCTGGCGGCGGCCGGCGCGCCCGGCGACGGCCCGCTGCTGGTCCTCGGCGCCGGCGGCGCAGCCGCGGCGGTGGTCTGCGAGGCCGTCCGCCGCGGCCACCCGGTGGCGGTGTCCGCCCGGCGACCGGAAGCCGCCGAGGGCCTGGCCAGCCGCTTCGGCGCCCGCGCCGTTCCGCTCGAGGGGCTGCCGGTTTCGGAATTCCCGTTGGTGGTTCAAGCCACGCCGGTCGGCAGTTCGATGAGAGAAGGGAATCTGCTTTTCGACAACCCGCTGGGAGTCGGCAACTACCTCCTGGAGATGATCTACCAGCCCGCGACCACCGCGCTGAGCCGCGAATCCGCCCTCCGGGGCGCGGTGGTGGTCGGGGGGGCCGAGATGCTGCTGCGGCAGATGCTGGCGCAGTTCCGCATCCTGACCGGGGCCGACGCCGACCCGGTTCCGCTGCGCGCCGCCCTCGCCGCCTCGCTGGTCGAGGCCGGGCCGTGAACCCGTCGCTGTTCCTGATCGGGCCCCGGGGCGCCGGCAAGACCTCGCTCGGGCGGCTGATGGCCGGACACCTCGGCTGGAGCTTCGGGGACAGCGACCGGCTGCTCGAGCAGCGCCACGGCCGGCTGATCGCCGACTGGCTGCCGGCCGACCCCGCCGGCTTCCGCGCCGCCGAGTCGGCCCTGCTGCGGGAGTTGGTGGCCTGGCCGGAGCACGTGCTGGCGCTCGGCGGCGGAGTGGTCGAGGACCCGGCCAACGTCGTGCTGCTGGCGGCGCAGGACCGGGTGCTGGCGCTGCGGGCCTCGAGCGGGGTCCTGGCTGAGCGCCAGGCGGCCGAGCCGCGGCCCTCGCTGACCGGCCTGCCCCTCGAGCAGGAGGTCGACGAGCTCTTCGCGCGGCGAGAAAGCGCCTATGACCGGGCGGCCCGCGGACGTTGGATAGAGACCACCGGCTTCCTCGACGACGCCCTCCAACTTCTTTTGCAAGCGGCGGGCCGTATGGGTTGCCTCAACTGCTAGGATTGAATCGTGGTCCACCTTCTGGGCATCATCGCGTTGGTTTTCGGGGCCGGACAGGGCCCCGAGCTGCCTCTGTTGCCGCCGGAGCTGGCCCAGAGCGAGGCGGTCTCCGCGGCGGTCATGGCCTTGGAGGCGGCGGTCGGGGACGAGGCCCGCCTGGGCGCCGCCCAGCAGCTCCTCGCGGCCCTCAACGCCGAAGCGCCGGACCACCAGGCCGCCTACCTCATGGCCTGCGACGGCGCCGGGGTGTTCCCCGCCAGCGTCGACCTGGGCGCCTCCTGGCGCGGCCTGGCCGCCGGCTGGCCGCAGGCCTCCACCGCGGTCCTGGCGACCCTGCGCCAGAAGGAGAACGCCGACCGCGCGCCGCTGCGGGGCGCGATCCGCGCCGCCGGCCACCTGGAGCTCGGGGACGGCGAGGTGGTCCAGGCGATCGGCCCCCAGCTCGACCAGCTCGACGCCGGCGCCGACGCCCGCCGGGCGCTGTGGCGCATCACCGGCTTCTGGTTCGCCAACTGGGCCGAGTTCGAGGTCTGGTGGGGCAAGGCCCGCGCCCGCAGCCGCGCCGACTGGCTGCGGGAAGCCCTCGACTCCGGCCAGCAGGGCCAGATCACGCTGTGGCGCGAGCTGCTCGACGCCCGCCCCGAGAAGGCCCTGGGCGCCGTCCGCTCGTCCCTGCCGCAGGTGGTGCGCATGGGGCTGGAGGGCATGAAGACCCTCAAGCCGGACACCGAGGGCGCGCCCGAGGCCCTGCGCCAGGTCTTCGAGCGCGGCCAGGATCCGCAGGTCAAGGCGCTGGTGGTCCAGCTCGTGCCCCGCTACCTCCAGGGCAAGGAGGCCAGCGGCCTGCTCGACCTGGCGATGACCTCGTCCGCCCCGCTGGTCCAGCTCGAGGCGGTCAAGGCCCTGGCCCAGGTGCAGCCGGTGGCCGAGGCCCGCGCCGGCGTGCTGCGCTCGCTCGGGCAGGTCTACGGCCTCCAGGAGGGGCCCAAGGGCAGCCGGGACTTCCGCCGCGAGCTGCTGGTGGCGCTCGACAAGGTCTTCGGCAACGGCCACGCCGGCGCCCAGGAGGCCGACCCCAACGAGGAGGTCCTGACCACCTACCTCCTGGTCGCGCTCGACCAGGAGGCCGACGACAAGGTCCGCACCGCCCTCTACAGCTCGCTCGGCTCCCTGCGGCGGCCGGCCTACTTCGACATGCTGCGCAAGTTCGCCGAGGACGAGGAGCGGGTCGTCACCGACCGCAGCTCGGCCCTCGACGCCCTGACCCAGATCGGCGTGGCCCACGGCCGCAGCGCCGACCTGCTCGGCCTGCTGCACCCGCTGCTGAGCCACAACGAGCCGGACCTGCGCTACCGCGCGCTGCAGTGCTTGAAGCTGGTCAAGGACCCTTCCAGCCTGGCCCTGCTCAATGCCCGCTTGGCCCAAGAGGGGATCCCCTCGCTGCGGGTGGAGCTGCTGCGGGCCTACCAGGCCTTCGGCGAGGTCGCCGCGCCGGCCGACCTCGACCCGCTGTTGAACTTCCAGCCGCATCCGGATCACTTCTCGATCCACCGCGACTCGCTGCTGGGCCAGATCGGCCGCAGCGACCTCGCCAAGCTGGACCACGCGGTCTCGGTGCTGAAGGGCCGGCAGTCCTGGCGCCTGGCCAAGGAGCTGCTCGAGTCCTTCCCGCGCGACGGCCTCGACCCCGCCGCGCTGGCTCGGGTCGACCGTGAGCTGACCTTAACCACCACCGAGTGGCTGCTGATCGGCAAGCTCGAGAACGGCCGGATCCGCCAGGCCGAGGCCATGGCCGGCAAGCTGGCGACCCTCGCCGCGGCCGAGCCGCAGGCGTCTCAGTGGTCGGTGCTCCTGGGCCGCCTGCTGGAGAAGCTCGGCGACGGCCCGGCCGCCTTCGCCGCTTACAGCGGCGCGCTGCTCCAGGGCCAAGGCCTGGACGCCGCCCAGCGCTGGCCGCTCACCCTCAGCGCCGTGCGCATCGTCGCCGCGCTCGGCGAGCAGGGGCAGGCCCAGGCCGCCGAGGCCCTGGCCATCCTCGACGCCGCCGGCGAGCCGCCCGCCGAGCTCGCCGACGAGGTCGGCCGCCTGCGCGGGCAGCTCCAGCCGCCGACGCCGGTCGTGCCCGATCCGGAGCCGGAGCCGGGCGGGGCCGCGCTGGTCGACCCGGCCGAGGTCGGGACCGAGGAGCCGCCGGTGCAGGATCCTCCGCCGGAAGGAGATCCCGGTGGCCTCGGCGATCCCGGCGGCGGCTCCTCCGCGCCCCCCACGGGCAGCGGCGGAACTTCCTCCGAAAGCGGTTGATCGGTCCAGAACCGCCGCTAGAATCACTCGCCCAAATGACGCGGGGTGGAGCAGCTGGCAGCTCGTCGGGCTCATAACCCGGAGGTCGTAGGTTCGAATCCTACCCCCGCTACCAAACACTGGAGAAGCCGAGGCGACCGAGAGGTCCCTCGGCTTCTTCTCTATTCAGCATCGATCCTTACCCATGAGGACGGCGCAATCGCCGACCTTCACCCGCATCGCGTCGAGCTCGGCCACGAATTCGTCGATGTCCGCTGGGTCGACCGCTGCTCGAAACTGGACCGACTCCTCACTGCCTTGGGAATGAGGGCAGGCTCGGAGCTGAAGATCGACTGCCAGATGGCCTGCCCGATCGGTTGTTCGGATGGCGAGCCTCAGACCTCCGCCGCCGCAGTCGGGCTTCCAGTTGCCGAGTTCGATCTCCCGGCTGGCGCCGACCGAGTCCGGGAAGCCTCGAAGTCGGCCTGTGAGCTGGGTAGCCCAGTCCAGGGCCACGTACATGTCCGCTTGCCCCTGGAACCTGCCGTTCGCCACCTGGATCCTCAGCTCGACGAGGTGGTTGTCGGAATAGAGGACTTCCAGCCTGATGGCGACGGGTTGGGGCATGATGAGGGTAGCAGGAGGCAGGACGGACGTAGAGGTCATTCTAGGGATCTCATTCGCTTCCCATGACGCCCCCGCGACTGTCCCGTAGAACGAAACTTTGTCGCGTTTCTCTGACGCAGCACGGAGCGTAGCGCCGTCTCCCAGCCCCCCTCCCCGGAGGGGGGGGACGGAGACATCGCGACTGAAACGACTCAGAATCGGGGCCGTCTCACCTGGTCGCCTTCGCCCTCCAGGTGACAAGAGGGCAACCGTTGAAGAGGAGCCTCGAAACCCGTCGGCTACGCCGGCTCCTTCAGCTCAGCGTCAAAGGGCAGCACGGGTTCCTGGAAGCTGCTGGAGAGATCTGCTCCGAGGGCGTCCAGGATGCGCGTGGCGCGCTCCACGGTGACACCGTGGTACTCGTTGCGCTCATCGCGCGAGACCTGGGACTCGTGGACGCCGAGCCGTTCCGCGAGGTCCTTCTGGCTGATGCCGCGCGCGATGCGCAGTCCGATCAGGATGCGGCCCAGTCCGTGGAGGTTGTGGACCTCGTCGAGGATGCCCTGGCGCAGCCGCTCGTAGCTCTCGACCTCCTCGCGCAGCTGTAGGTGGAAGCATTCGATCGGTTCCAGGACCCGCGCGATGCCTTGGGCGCCGAGCTTCTCCGCCTCGAGGCGCTCCCGGTGACCGGCAAGTCGCTGGCGCTCCTCGGCGAGGCGGGCGACCGCCTCGCGGTATTCGGTTTCATTACGGATCATGGTCAGTCCTGGGTCAGGCGGATGATGCCCCGAGGCCCACCGCTTCGTCTCGAGCGGCGGAACGCCGCCGGGAACTCGAGCTGGTTGCCGAGCTCGTCGGTGATGCCGGAGAAGAGCTGCGGCACGTGGGGGTAGAGCTCGACGCGGTAGCGGTGCCACATCGGCAGCTGGAGCTTCGGGTATCCGCGGTAGGGGCGCCGCGCCGCCGGGAGCCAGGTCCAGCACTTGTGCGGGTCGCGGAGATTGAGGGCGCGTTGGAGTTCGCCGGATGCGAGGCGATCGAGCGGCGCCTCGAAGTAGCCGTCGATGTCATTCGGGTGGTCCTTGTCCTCGACGAAGGATCCGTCGGCGAAGACCGGGTCGATGCCTTCCGCCCAGAGCTGGCGGGTGAGGACTTCGAGCTGGTCGACGAGGTGGCCCCGCCAATCGGCGTCCCAGGTGGGCGAGTCGACGCCGTCGCCGGTGACCAGCATCGAGGCCCGCAACTTCGCGAAGCGGAGCGGGTACTCGCCCGGGGGAAGGAGGCCATCGTGGGTGAACTCCATTGACGTCATCGGCTAAAAAGAAGAATAGCTCAAGAACGACAAAAAGGTCAAGAAATGCGCCCCCAATCTTGTCCCGGTTCTTCTGGATGACGTGCGTAAATATCTGAAAATACTGAGATTAGCGCTGTTTCGCGGGAAGATCAGGTGACAGGAATGGCGACGATTCCAGCCAACGGTCATCTCTCGAGCAGCCCATGACGCCCCCGCTACCAAACACTGGAGAACCCCAGGCCCTGTAGAGGGCCTGGGGTCCTTCTATGGGTCTGGGGTTGGTGGAGCAGCTCCTGGTCGAGTCGCTCTTTCGGGACGGTTTCCGGTTGAGATGCAGTGGCGGTGCTTTCCCCGAAGGGTGTAATTGCCCGGCCGAACTCTATCTCCATGGCTCCTGGGGGCTTCGGACCTGCGAGGTTTGGCTGATGCGGGCCGACTTCCTCACGCTCCGGGTGCTCACCTTGTCATCCTGAATCTGGAATTCGGACATTCGGGGTGGATCCGGATTCGGGAGGCAGGTCAAAGTAACCGGCGTGGTCATCCTCCGCGCCCTCGCCCGGTTCGCCTGCGTCGCCCTCGCGGCCTGCGCCGCGCCGGACCGGCACCCGGACGCCACCGGCGACTTCGACCTGGTGATCTACGGCGGCACCTCTGCCGGCGTCGTCGCCGCGGTGCAGGCCCGTGCCATGGGGAGGTCCGTGATCCTCGTGTCCCCCGACCGGCACCTGGGCGGGATGAGCGCCAGCGGCCTGGGCTGGACCGACAGCGGCGACAATGGGGTGATCGGCGGCCTGGCGCGCGAGTTCTATCGTCGAGTCAAGCAGCACTACGACGACCCCGCGGCCTGGCGCGAGCAGCAGCCCGACGAGTACTCCCGCTACCGGCCGGAGGCGGACGCCATGTGGGTCTTCGAGCCGCACGTCGCTGAGGCCGTCTTCGAGGGCCTCCTCCGCGAGCACGACATCCCGGTGCGGCGGGGAGCGCGGCTCGATCGCGAACGGGGAGTGGTGATGGACGGCCCCCGGATCCTTTCGATTGCGACCCTGGACGGCGCGACCTTCTCCGGTCGGGTCTTCCTCGACGCGACCTACGAGGGCGACCTCCTGGCCGCCGCCGGTGTCTCCTACGCCGTCGGACGCGAGTCCTCGGCCACCTACGGAGAGCCCCTCAACGGCGTCCAGACGGGCAGGGCCCGCTCCCACCAGTTCCAGAACCGGGTCTCGCCCTACGTCGTCGCGGACGACCCCTCCAGCGACCTCCTGCCGCGCGTGCACGCCGATCCGCCGGGCGAGGAGGGCGCCGGGGACCACCGCGTCCAGGCCTACAACTACCGCCTCTGCCTGACCGACCAGCCCTCGAACCGGCTCCCGTTCGAGAAGCCCGACGGCTACGACCCGCTGCAGTATGAGCTGCTGTTGCGCGACCTGCTCGCGGGCTCGCGGCACGTGTTCGGGAAGTTTGACCCCGCGCCGAACCGGAAGACCGACACGAACAACTCCGGCTCGTTCTCGACCGACAACATCGGCATGAACTACGACTACCCCGAGGCGAGCTACGCGCGGCGCGCCGAGATCCTCGAGGAGCACGAGCGCTATCAGAAGGGGTACTACTGGTTCCTCTGCCACGACCCGCGCGTGCCCGCCGACGTCCGCGAGAGGATGAACCGCTGGGGCCTGGCGGCGGACGAGTTCCGGGACAGCGGCGGTTGGCCGCACCAGATCTACGTGCGGGAGGCGCGCCGCATGCGCGGCGCCTTCGTCATGACCGAGCGCTGCCTGCGCGGCCTCGATCCCACGCCGCGGTCCGTCGGCATGGGCTCGTACAACATCGACAGCCACCACGTGCAGCGCTACGTGGCCAGGGACGCGGACGGCCGCGCCTACGTGCAGAACGAGGGCGACATCCAGGTCTCGCCTGGTCGCGCCTACCCGATCGCGCTCGGGGCGATCCTGCCGCGGCGGGAGGAGTGCACCAACCTCGTCGTGCCCGTCGCGGTGTCGGCCTCCCACATCGCCTACGGCAGCATCCGGATGGAGCCGGTGTTCATGGTCCTGGGGCAGTCCGCGGCGACGGTCGCGGCCCTGGCGGCGGAGCGAGGCCTGGCGGTCCAGGACCTTCCGTGGGAGGAGCTGCGCGCGCGCCTCCTGGCGGACGGGCAGGTCCTCGAGCAGCCAACCTCCCCTCGGTAGGAGCGGAAGCCGGCCTTCTCCGCTCCAGCCTCCGCCTCCTCCGACTTGGGCCGGGCGAGCCGATGATCACCGGCGCGTCTCCGCGAGCGCCCAGGCGTACTCTCGCGCGATCGGCGGCGGCGTGTCGGACCCCAGAGCGACCCAAGCCCGGTGCGGCCAGTGCGGTTCGCGCAGCAGCTGGCGGCCCATCAGGACGAGATCCGCGCGGCCCTCGGCGAGGATCGCTTCGGCCTGTGCGGGCTCGGTGATGAGCCCCACGGCGCCCGTCGCGATGCCGGCGTCGCGGCGAATCCGCTCCGCGAGCTGCACCTGGTAGCCCGGGCCGACGGGGATCTCGGCGTTCCGGGTCGCCCCGCCGCTGGAGCAGTCGATGAGGTCCACGCCCTCCGCCGCGAGCAGACGGGACACCTCCACCGAGTCGTCGAGGGTCCAGCCGCCCTCGACCCAGTCCGTGCACGACAGCCGCACCAGGAGCGGGACGCCCTCGGGCAAGACCCGGCGAACGGCGCGGACGGTCTCGAGCAGGAAGCGCACCCGGTGGTCGAAGGGGCCGCCGTAGCCGTCCGTGCGTCCGTTCATGAGCGGCGACAGGAAGCTGTGCCCGAGGTACCCGTGGGCGAAGTGGAGCTCGACGACGCCGAAGCCCGCGGCGATCGACCGCTTCGCCGCCGCCGCGAAGGACCCGCTGATCGCGCGGACCTCGGCCACCGACAGCTCGTGCGGGGCCAGGCCGTCCCGGCCGTAGCGCTTCGCGGTCGGGCCGACGGGCGCCCAGCCGCCCTCGTCGAGCGGCACGAAGGCGTTCGGCGTCGGATGGAACGGGCGGTATCGCGACGCCTTGACGCCGGCATGGGCCAGCTGGATGCCGGGCTCCGCGCCGTGCGCGCGCACGAAGTCCGTCATCCGTCGCAAGGCAGGCACGTGCTCGTCCTTCCAGATGCCGAGGCAGTTCGGCGTGATGCGCCCGCGCGGCTCCACGCCCGTGGCTTCCGCGATCAGCAGGCCCGCGCCGCCCACCGCGCGGGCGCCGTAGTGGGCGAGGTGCCAGTCGGTGGCGAAGCCGTCCTCGCAGGAGTATTGGCACATCGGCGACATCGCGATCCGGTTGCGCAGGGTCACCCCGCGGAGCTCGAGCGGGGTGAAGAGCTTCGCGGTGGCGTCCTGGCGCCCAGCTCGGAGCACCGGACCCAGCCCCTCCCGCGCCACCGTGGCCGCGGCGATGCCTGCCACCGCCGCAGACCGACAGAAGTTCCGTCTGTTCATGTTCCTCTCTCGTTCTCCATTCCTACGGACCCACATGAGCGTCGAGAAACCGCCGGCGGGTATGCCCCAGTCTATGGGGCCGCCCGGCCGGCGATGAACCGGCCGGCCGCTACCCTGCTCCCATGATTGGCCGAGCTCCGACCTCCGCCCTCTACGGGCTGCTCCTCCTGCTCGTCCTCCCGGGGTGCTCGGCCTCGCCGGCCACCAGGGACTACGAGCGCCTCCGCGCCGGCTTCCTGGATCCGCCGGCCCAGGCGCGCCCGGACGCCTTCTGGACCTGGCTGAACGGCCATGCCGACCGGGATCGCCTCACCGAAGAGATGGAAGCGGCGAGCGCGGCCGGTCTCTCGCGACTGCAGGTCTGGGACGTGAAGGCCCTGCAGGACCCGGACGGCGTGGTCCCGGTCGGGCCGCCCTACCTCAGCGACGCCTGGCTGGAGAACCTGGCCCACGTCAACCGCGAGGCGCAGCGGCTCGGGCTCGAGCTCGGCCTGCTCGCCGCCAGCGGATGGAACGCGGGCGGCCCTTGGGTCGAGCCGGAGCAGGCCCTGCTCGGGCTGTACTCCTCCCGGCTGGAGGTCCGGGGGCCGGGCGCGTTCGAGCTGGAGCTCGCCTTCCCGGAGGTCCCCGCGCACGCCCCGCGCGGTGCGGACGGGCTCCCTGCCTATTGGCGCACCGTCGCCGTGCAGGCCTCGCCGGCAGCGGACGAGGGCGGCCTGGTGCCCGAGAGCGTCGTCGATCTGACCGCCCGGCTCGGGGACGACGGGCGCCTGCGGTGGGACGCGCCGGACGGGGATTGGGTCGTCCAGTGGTTCGTGTTCGCGAACACCGGGCAGCGGCTGATCGTGCCCAGCCCCGGCTCCGACGGTCTGCAGATCGACTTCTTCGACGCGGACGACAGCCGCGCCTACTTCGATTTCGTGCTCGATCGCCTCGAGAGCGCGCTGGGTCCGCTCGCGGACACCGCGCTCCGCTACCTCGAAGTGGACAGCCTGGAGCTCGAGGGCGGGCGGCTGCGCGTCTGGACCGAGGACATCCTGGCCGCCTTCGCAGCGCGATATGGCTACGACGCGGCGCCGTGGCTCTCCCTCCTCGCCGCTCCGGCGCGCGCCGACGCGCGGGGCGAGCGCTTCCTGCACGACTGGACCCGCCTTCTCAGCGATCTGATGATCGAGAACCACTACCGCCTCGGCGACCAGATGCTGCGCGAGCACGGCCTGTTGCTCGCGGCCGAGGCGGGCGGGCCCGGGCCGCCGATCTGGAACAGCTGCCCGGTCGACGCGCTGGGCGCGCTCGGCGCGGTGGGGCTGATGCGCGGCGAGTTCTGGCCGAAGCAGCGCAGCATGTACAACGTCAAGGAGATCGCCTGCGCGGCGCACACCTACGGCCAGACGATCGTCGACGCCGAGTCCTTCACCTCCTGGCGTCACTGGCGCGACTCGCCCTACTACCTGAAGCTCCTGGTGGACCAGGCCTTCCTCGACGGCCTGAACCACGTCACCTTCCACACGATGCCGCATGGCGGCGCGGAGCGCGGCCTCCCCGGCCACGCCTACCACGCGGGCACCCACATGGGACCCGGCGTGGTCTGGTGGCCGATGGCCCGGCCCTTCATCGACTACCTCGCGCGCTGCTCCTTCCTGCTCCAGGAGGGCACGCCCGTGGCCGACGTGTGCTTCTACCAGGGCGATGGGGCCCCGGCCTTCCACCCGCTCGCGGTGGACTGGGACCCGGCGCTGCGCCCCGCCGGCTACGACTACGACGTGGTCGACGTGCGCGTCCTGACGGCTTCGCTGGGCGTGGCCGACGGGCGCCTCGTGCTGCCGCACGGGGTGAGCTACGCGCTGCTCGTGCTGCCCGACGAGGAGTCCATCGACTTGGTCGCGCTGCGGAGGATCCGGGAGCTCGTGCGCGCCGGAGCGACCGTCCTCGGCCCGCGGCCGGTCCGGGCGAGCGGCCTCGCCGGTTATCCGGGGTGCGACGAGGAGGTCCGCGCGATCGCCGCCGAGCTGTGGGGCGAGGTCGATGGCGAGCGGGTCCTCGAGCACCGCTTCGGCCTGGGCCGGGTGGTGCAGGGCCGGACCGTGCTCGAGGCCCTCGGCGATCTCCCGCCGGACTTCGCCTGGGACGGCGGCGACCGGCGCACTCGCCTGAGCCACGTGCACCGGACCGCGGGCGACGTCGAGATCTACTACGTCGTCAACGACCGCGAGCGCTGGGAGGAGCTCGACGGGGTCTTCCGGGTCAGCGGCAAGCGGCCGGAGGTCTGGGATCCGTCCAGCGGGGAGATCACCCGGCCGCGCGGTTACCGCGCGATCGGCCCGCAGACCCGCGTGCCGCTGCGGCTCCCGCCCGGCGGCTCGGTCTTCGTCCTCTTCCGGAGCGATCCGGCCGCTCCCGCGGAGCTTCCATACCCGTCCTCGTCCGTTCCCCGGGTCCGCTCCACGGCGCCCGACCTCGCGCACGGCGACCCTCCGAACGGCCCAGCGTGGCTCTCCTCCGGCGCCGGGCCGCCGGCCGGCGAGTCCATCGTCTACGACCTGGGGGCGACGGTCGAGCTCGGCGAGCTGATGGTCTGGAACTTCCAGGACCAGGCCCGCGGCCTGCTGACCCGCGGCATCAAGGAGATGGACGTCTCGGTCTCCGCCGACGGGCGGGCCTACGCGCCGCTAGCGCGGGTGGAATTGCGCCGCGCGCCCGACATCGGCGAGCGGGCTTACGAGCAGCGGGTCGAGCTGCCGGCCGCAAGCGCGCGCTACGTCCGCTTCGAGGTCGTGTCGAACCACAGCGACGATTGGTCCGGCCACACCGACTTCGTCGGCCTGAATCGTGTCCTCTTCCTCGACGCCGGAGGGGCGCCTGTCGGAGGGGTCCGAGTGCACGAGGTCTCCTCCGGAGTCGCGCACGACCCGGCCACGGACGAGCTGCGAGCTCCGGCCCGGGAGGGCTTCGAGCTGGAGGGCCCGTGGGTGGTCCGCTTCACTCCCGGACGCGGCGCGCCGCCAGAGGCGAGCTTCCCCGAGCTGATCTCGTGGACCGAGTTCAACGACCCGGGCATCCGCCACTACTCCGGCATCGCGGAATACGCCCTGGACTTCACCGCCCCCCCCGAGCTCCTCGCGTCCGGCCACCCGGTGGAGCTCGACCTGGGTCGCGTGGCCGGCGTGGCGCGGGTCTTCCTGAACGGCGCGGAGCTCGGGATCGCGTGGAAGCCGCCCTACGCCGTCGACGTCACGGATCACCTGCGGCCGGGCCGGAACGAGCTGCGCTGCGAGGTGGCGAACACCTGGCACAACCGCCTGGTGGGGGACTCCACCCTGCCAGAGGGCGAGCGGATCACCCGGACGAACATCCGTCGGCCTTTCGGGGAGACCACCCCTCTTCTCGAGGCTGGGCTCCTCGGCCCCGTCCAACTGGTGCCGAGGGATCGAGGCGCTGGCCATCCGGCGCATCCGACCCACAGCGCGGACCGCTGATCGCCGCGCCCGAGGAGGGGGGCCAGCGGTGACGTGGGCCCCATAGAACTGGTCCAGCCAGGGTGAGATGCCGCTATTTCAGCTTGGCCCCGTTCGTTGGGAGCAGGCCATCCAGCAGACCTGAATCTTGGCCCTGGCTCGCCTTCCGCGCGCGGCGCGGCGGGTCTGCCTTCTCGGGAGGTCACCCTGCTCAGCGGCCACCGCGCGCCCTAGGCTGGAGGGCGCCATGCTCGCTCGCAGCCTCCAGCGCCTCCTCGCCGCCGCGGTGGGATCGGTCCCCCTGCTCCTCGGTTCCTCGCTCGTGGCCGCCACACCTCAGGGGCCGCCGGACCTCACCGAGGGCGGCGAGATCCCGGCCAAGTCCCTGCACGACTGGAACCTGGGGGCGACCGGCGCGCGGGGGTGGATCTACAGCGACCAGATGGTCACGCACATGGCCCGGCAGATCGCCGTGACCGAGGTCGCGCCGGGCTCGCCGGCGGACGGCGTGCTCGCGGTCGGCGACGTCATCCTCGGAGTCGACGGCGAGCCCTTCGCGCGCGATCCGCGGACCGAACTCGGGCAGGCCTTGACGAAGGCCGAGTCGAAGGCCGGGCGGGGCCGGCTCGGGCTGCTCCGCTGGCGCGGCGGCAAGACCAAGGAGGTGGTGGTCAAGATGCCGGTGCTCGGCTCATACAGCGCCACTGCCCCCTACGACTGCGACAAGTCGGAGCGGATCTTCGAGCAGGGCTGCGCGGCGCTGGCGGAGCGGATGGAGGAGCGCTCTTACCAGCCCGATCCGATCCCGCGCTGCCTGAACGCCCTCGCCCTGCTGGCGAGCGGCGAGCGCAAGTACCGCAAGCTCGTCGAGCGCGAGGTGCAGTGGGCCTCGGAGTTCTCGGCCACCAGCTTCCAGACCTGGTACTACGGCTACGTCTGCATGCTGCTCGCCGAGTACACCATGGCCACCGGCGACGACGACTACCTGCCCGGTCTGCGCCGCCTTGCCCTGGAAGCGGCGAACGGCCAGAGCGTGGTCGGCTCCTGGGGCCACAAGTTCGCGCAGCCGAGCGGGCGCCTGACCGGCTACGGGATGATGAACGCCCCGGGCGTGCCCTTGACCATCGCCCTGGTCCTGGCGCGCCGGGCGGGCGTCGGGGACGAGGAGGTCCGGGTCGCCATCGAGCGCAGCGTCGACCTCTTGCGCTTCTACGTCGGCAAGGGCGCGATCCCCTACGGCGACCACCACCCGTGGATCCAGACCCACGAGGACAACGGCAAGTGCGGCATGGGCGCAGTGCTCCTCGACCTGCTGGGCGACGCCGAGGCGGCCAGCTTCTTCGCGCGCATGAGCGTGGCCTCGCACGGCCCGGAGCGGGACACCGGTCACACCGGCAACTTCTTCAACCTGCTGTGGGCGATGCCGGCGATCGCGCGCAACGGACCGGAGGCCTCGGGCGCGTGGATGGGGGAGTTCGGGGCCTGGTACTTCGACCTGGCCCGCCGGTGGGACGGCACCTTCGCCCATCAGGGGCCGCCGGAGGCCGGGCGCGACTCGTACCACGCCTGGGACGCCACCGGCGCCTACCTGCTCGCCTACGCCATGCCGCGGCGCGCGCTGGTCCTGACCGGGAAGGAGCCGGCGACGGTGCCACAGCTCGCGGCGGACCAGGCGGCCTCCCTGATCGCGGACGGGCGCGGCTGGAACAACCGCGACCGGGAGCGGGCCTACGACGCCTTCAGCGACCCGGAGCTGCTCGACCGGCTGGGAAGTTGGTCCCCGGTCGTGCGCGAGCGCGCGGCCATCCTGTTGGCGCGCCGGGGCGGCGAGCTCGTGCCCAGGCTGACCGAAATGCTGCAGGCAGGGCCGCTCGAGGAGCGGATCGGCGCCTGTCAGGCCCTCGCCCAGCTGCGCGGCGGGGCGGCCCCAGCGGTGCCCGCCTTGAGGGCCGCGCTGCAGGACGACGACCTCTGGCTGCGGGTCAAGGCGGCCGATGCGCTCGGCGCGATCGGGGAGGCCGCCATGCCGGCCCTGCCGACGCTCCTCGAGACCCTCGCGCGCGAACCGGAGGCGGACGATCCGCGGGGCATGGAGCAGCGCTACCTCTGCTTCGTGCTGTTCGATCAGCGCCAAGGCATGTTGCGCGGGCCGCTCGACGGCGTCGACCGGGAAGCCTTGTTCACCGCGATCCGGGCCGGGCTGCGCAACCAGGACGGGCGCGCCCGCAGCTCGGTCAGCAACGTCTACCAGCAGCTCTCCTTCGAGTCGATCGAGCCGCTCCTCCCGGCCATCTACGAGGCCACGCTCGAGTCCTCGCCGAGCGGCATCATGTTCGCCGACGGCGTGCGCATGGCCGGGCTGAGGCTGTTCGCCAAGCACCGGCTGGAGGAGGGGATCGAGGCCTGCGTCCACTACCTGCGCCACATGAAGCAGCACGGCAGTGAGAAGCGGGTGCCGCAGGTGCTGGAGATCCTCCTCGGCTACGGGGCGCACGCGCAGCGGGCGGTCCCGCGCTTGCGCGAGATCGCGGACTACTTCGAGACCGAGGAGCAGGACTTCCCGAAGGAGCTGAGCCGCCAGAAGGCCGCCGCCGTGCGCGAGGCGATCCGGGCCATCGAGGCCGCGACCGACCGTCCGGCCTTGATCCGGATGCCGGTGCGCTGAGCGGGCGGGCCTTCCGTTCAGGGCAGGTCCCCGATTGGCCGGCCCCCATGGCGGCTACCAAGGCTTCCGCGTCTTGGTGTCCCACACCGGGTTCAACAACAGCGCCCGACTGGATCCGCCGGGAAGCATCCCGCTCACCGCGATCTGGCCGGCGTCGTTGATCGCGCCGGCGCCGAGGAAGACGCCGATCCACGGGTCCTCCATCAGGTGGTCGAGCTGGACCATGTCGCCCCGCCAATGCAGGAAGGGCACCAGCTGGCTCTGGGGGTTCACCGACATTCCGACCACCATGCCGGCGGAATTCACGCCGCTGGCCCAGCTGCTGGCGAAGGGTTCGACCGGGGTGCCGTCGGCCAGCGTGCCGAGGTCGAACACCAGGCCGCCCTTCCAGATCGCCGCGCGGCTGCGGAAGCTCAGGCCCTCCGGCAGCCGGATCGTGCCGGCGATCGTGCCGTCGTCGTGGATGGAGTTGGCGATGTTGCCGAGGCCGGGGTAGATCGGCGGCAGCTGGGTCACGGTGCCGCCCTCCCAGATCACGGCGAATTGCTGCAAGCCGCCGGTGTCGGTGGTAGAGCCGCCGACGATCTGGCCGGAGTCGTTGATCCAGCTGGCCGCGCCCTGTGTTCCGCCGAGGAGGGGGAGGGCGATCATGGCGCCGTTCTCCCACAGGAAGGGGCGGGACTCGAAGTCGCCCGCTAGGTCCGAGGAGCCGACCACCTGGCCGAGGTCGTTGATGGCCCGGGCGTAGGAGCGGCTGCCGCCGAGCGTGCCGAGGCGCTGGACGCTGCCGTTCACCCGGCGGAGGAGCGCCTGCCCCTTGTCACCGCCGGTCTTGCCGACCGCCTGGCCGAGGTCGTTGGTGCCCAGCAGGTCGCTCATCGGCGCGCCACCAGGCGTGCCGATGTAGTCCAGGCTGGCGCCGTCCCAGAAGAAGCCCTCCAGGTGGTAATTGCCGTGGCCGTCGGAGAGCCGTGAGTAACCGGCGATCTGGCCGGCGGCGTTGATCGACCAGGTCTGGTTGGTGTCGGTGCCGAGGGCGCCGAGGTCGACGACCTCGTAGCGCAGCTGATCCAGGCGGGTGACCTCGATCTGCTGGGCCGCGGCCGGGCCCGCGGCGAGGGCGAACAGGAGGGCGGCGGCGGAGGGAAGGGGCGGCCGTCGGGGTTGGCGCATGGTCCGTATCCTGGAGCGCGAGCGAGCAAGAGGGGGGGGAGGGGGGGGGCGC
>JACNJP010000445.1 GCA_014382465.1 Planctomycetota bacterium | reverse complement strand
CCGCCCCGGCGGGGCGGCCGAGGCGGGCGCCGGCGGGCGCGTCCGCGACGGGGAGGCGACTCCGAAGGGGGCCCCGCTGGTCGGGGGGGACGATCGGCCGCTGCCGGTGATCGGCCGGGGGGACCGGGTCGACGTCCACCCGCAGCTCGGCTGGCGGCTGCTCGACTACAGGACCGGGGACAAGGTCAAGAAGCCAGAGCTGAGCCACCGCCGCGGCGACCGCTGGATCGACCTCCAGCTGCCCCTCTACGCCCTGCTGGCCCCGGGGCTCGGCGTCGACGGCAGCCTCGCCGACGGCCGCCTGGCGCTCGGCTACCTGGCCCTGCCGGCGAGCGCCGAGCCCGAGACCCTGCTGCTGGCGTCCTGGGAGCCGGAGCAGCTCGAGGACGCCTACTCCGCCGCCCGGCAGGTGGTGCGGGCGATCCGCGCCGGCCAGCTCTTCGAGCTCGGCGACGATCCCCCGCGCGATCCGCAGATCGCCGCCATCGCCGGACTGGGCCTCCTCGGCGCCGAGGCCGACGAGGAGGACGAGGCGTGAAGCCGCTGCCGCGCCGCCTGTTCCTGGCCTCCGCCGGCACCGGCAAGACCTACCAGCTCACCAACCGCTTCCTGGCGCTGCTGGCGCGCGGGGTCCCGCCGGACCGCATCCTGGCCACCACCTTCACCCGCAAGGCCGCCGGCGAGATCCTCGACCGGGTGCTGGCGCGGCTGGCGGCGGCCGCCGGCGGCGGGAAGGAGCTCGCCACGCTCAATCAAGAGGCCGGCACCGACCTGCCGCTCGGGACGGAGGACGCCCGCCGGCTGCTGCGCTCGGCGGTGCTGGCGCTCGACCGCTTCCAGGTCCGCACGCTCGACTCCTACTTCATCCGCCTGGCGAAGCTGTTCGACCTCGAGCTCGGCCTGCCGCCGGACTGGCGGGTGGTCGACGAGCTCGAGGACGAGGAGCAGCGGGCCGAGGCGCTGATGGAGGTGCTGGAGCGGGCCGACCCCGGCAGCCTCATCGAGCTGCTGCGGGAGCTGCAGCTCGGCGGCGCCCAGCGCTCGGTCCATGACCGCAGCCTGAAGCTGCTGCGCCAGACCTACGCCACCCTCGCGGAGAGCACCGCGGAGGCCTGGCGGGCGGTCCAGCCGCCGCCCTTGCCGGACGAACAGCGGATCGCCGAGGCGGTCGGTTTCCTGGAGGAGTTCGCCCCCCCGCGCACCAAGGCAGGCGCGCCGAACAAGCTCTGGGCGACGGAGATCCAGCGCCTCCAGACCGACTTCGACCAGCAGGAATGGCTGGCCCTGGCGCTCAAGGGCATCGGCGCCAAGCTGCTCGCCGGCGAGAGCGAGTACAGCCGTCACGAGATCGCCCCGGAGCTGGCGCGGCAGGTGGAGGCGCTGCTGCAGGTCGCCTGCCACCACCTGCTGCTGGCGCTGGCGGCCCAGAACGCCGCTACCCGGCGCCTGCTGAGCGAATTCGATGCCCGCTTCCAGGCCCTCAAGCAGCGCAGCCGGGGCTTCCGCTTCGAGGACGTGCCGCGGGCGCTGCTCGGCCGCGAGGCCGCCCTGCCGGCCGGCGCGCAGCTCGCCTTCCGCACCGGCGGCGGCGTCGAGCACCTGCTGCTGGACGAATTCCAGGACACCTCGGTGGTCCAGTGGCGGGTCCTCGAGCCGCTGGCGCAGGCGATCCTGGAGCGGGCGCCGGCGCAGCGCACCTTCTTCTGCGTCGGCGACCTGAAGCAGTCGATCTACGGCTGGCGCAGCGGCGAGCCGCGGCTGCTGGGCGAGCTGGAGCAACGCTTCCCGGGCCTCGAGGTGGCCGCGCTGGAGGAGAGCTGGCGGTCGTCGTCGGTCGTGCTCGACACCGTCAACCGGGTGTTCGGCGGCGTCGCCGGCAACCCGGCCCTGGCAGACCCGAAGCGGGCCGACGCGGCGGCGGCGGCGCGGTCCTGGCAGCGCAGCTTCCGCGACCACGCGGCCGCCAAGCAGCTCCCCGGGCGGGCTGAGCTGCGGCAGGCGCCGAGCGCCGCCGAGGGCGAGGACCAGCAGGCCCGGACCCTGGATTACGTCGCCGAGCGGGCGGCGGCCGCCGCCGCCTGCGGCCGGGTCGCCGTGCTGCTGCGGCGCAAGGCGCCGATGCCGCGCCTGATCTACCAGCTCCAGCGCCTGGGCGTGCGCGCCAGCGGCGAGGGAGGCAATCCGCTGACCGACTCCTCGGCGGTGCTGGCGGCCCTGTCGCTGCTGTGGCTGGCGGACCACCCCGGCGACGGCGCCGCCGCCTTCCACGTCGCGACCTCGCCGCTGGGTCCGGCGGTCGGTCTGGAGGACGACCGCGACCGGGCGGCGCGCGCGGCGGTGTCCCGGCGGCTGCGGGAGGCGCTGCTCGACCGGGGATACGGCGCCGTGCTGGCCGGGCTGGCCCCGGCCTTCGCCGGAGCCGGCGCCTGGGACCGCCACCGCTTCGGCCAGCTCATCGAGCGCGGCTTCGCCTGGGACGGTCGCGCCAGCCTGCGGCCGTCCGACTTCGTCAGAGCCGTCCGCCAGGAGCGGGTCGAGGATCCGAGCGCGTCCCAGGTGAAGATCATGACGGTCCACGCCGCCAAGGGCCTGGAGTTCGACAGCGTGATCGTCGCCGACCTGGACTCGCGCCTGACGGGCAAGGGCGCGGCGCTGCTGACCCGGCGGTCCGACCCCTACGGCCCGCTCGACGCCGTCTCGCGGCCGCTGCGGAAGGAGCTCGAGCGGGTCTCGCCGGTGCTGGCGGAGCTCGGCAGCGCCACCCGGCAGCGCGACTTCAGCGAGGCGCTGTGCGTGCTCTACGTCGCCATGACGCGGGCTGCGCGGGGCCTGGAGATGATCGTCGGGCCGCCGAAGACGGAGCTCAGCTTCGCCTCCCTGCTGCGCGGGGCGCTGGCGGTCGACGCCGAGGAGACGGCGGCCGGGGGCGTGCTGTGGCGGCACGAGGCCAGCCGCGACCCGCTGCCGCCGGTCCGGTCCGGGACGGCTGAACCGCCGCCGCCGCCGCTGCCGGACCGGCTGGTCCTGGCGCCGGCGGGGAGCCCGCGGCTGCTGCCGCGGCCGGGGCCCCCCGCGGGCGGGGGGGGGGCGCGGGGGGCGGGCGCGGGGCCGCCGGGGGCAGGGGGGGGGGGCGGCCGCCCGCGCCGGCGGCCCCCGCCACCGTGGGTCGGGGGGGGGGGCTGGGGGGAGGGGCCGCGAGGCGGCGGGAGTGGGGGGAGGGCGGGGAGGGGGAGGGGGG
>JACNJP010000230.1 GCA_014382465.1 Planctomycetota bacterium | reverse complement strand
AAGAGGCCTCGGCGCCGACGGGCGCGCCGTCGGCGCCATACGCGCGCGCCCGCAGCCGGGCCGAGCGCTCGACCAGCACCGGTCCGTCTGCCACCGGCGAGGACCCGCTCAGCGGCGCGCCGTCCAGCGCGTAGCGAACCACCGACCCCGGCACCGCCGGCCGCAAGTGGACTACCGCCTGCTCGCCGAAGACCAGTTCCTGATCCATCCGGTGCCGCGCGCCGGGCGGGGCGAGCAGCCCTTCGGCGAGCATCCGGACCGGCTGGAACAGCTCGCCGAAGCGGAGGTCGGCGGCGGCGCGACGCCGCAGACGCTCGGCCGGGTGCTCGACCAGCGCGGCGCTCCACAGCCGCTCCGCGATCAGCGGCAGCCGGGGCCGCAGCGCGCCGAGCTGGTCCTCCGGGGCCATCTCCCAGGCGCAGAACTGGCCGCCGATCACCGCCGGATGCTCGGAGAGCTGGATCGGCTCGTAGGAGGGCATCTGCGGCACCCAGTTCTCCCACCGCCACGGGTTCCAGCGCAGCAGCGACTCGTCGTCGAAGCGGCGGCCCGGGGTGATGTAGAGCGGCTTCCACGAGGCGTTGACCACCGGGTAGCCGCTGGCGAGCAGGTCCTGCGGCAGCTCGTAGGCGGTCTCCCAGGCCATCACGACCACCTCGGGCGGGATCGGGCTGAGGTCGCTGCCGGTTCCGCCGAAGCTCTCCCACATCAAGGTGGTCTTGCCGGTCGCGGCGACCGCTTGGTGCATCTGCAGCAGGCCCCGCAGGAACAGCTCGTGCAGGTCGGTCGTGCCGAGTGCCGCCAGCGCCGGCGCGGTCTCGGGCGCGAGGGGAAGCCGGCCGAGCCAGGCCTCGTCGCCGCCGACGTGGAAGTAGGGTGAGTCGGCGAAGACCTCGGCGACCTCGCCGATCAAGGCCGCGACCGCCGCCATGGTCTCGGTCCGGCCGAGGTTGATCACGCCGAGGTCGATCATCTTCCCAGTCGCGGGATCGACGGCGTCGAACACCGCCGGCAGCGCCCGGCGCATCGCCGTGGAGTGGCCGGGAAGGTCGAGCTCGGGGACCAAGGTGACGCCCCGGGCAGCGGCGTACTCCTGCAGACCGGCCAGCTCCTCGCGGGTGTAGCTGCGCCCCGGCGTGGCCAGCGCGGGGTAGAGCGCCGAGGGGAAGGTGAAGCTCTGGTCGTCGCTCAGGTGGAGCTGGAGCCAGCGGATGCGGTGGAAGCGGCACAACTCGATGATCCCTTCGAGGGCTTCGACCGGGTGAAACTGCCGCGCGACGTCGACCAGCAGGCCGCGGTAGCCGAAGGCCGGGGCGTCGGCAACGCGCACTCGGGGCAGGAAGATCCCGGCCTCGGTGCGCTCCAGGAGCTGGAGCAGCGCGGCGGAGGCCCAGGCCAAGCCTGGCTGGGCATTGCCGACGAGCTGGATGTCGCCCGAAGCGTGGTCGGTGTCGAGCGTGAAGGCTTCGTGGTGATCGGACCCGGTGATCGCCAGCCGCAGCGCCGGCCCCTCCGCTGGATCGAGGTCGCCAGCCCTGTTCGGCGCGAGCGCCACCGCCACGCCCAATCGCTGCAGGTCGGCGGCGAGCACCGCCGCGTGCGCTCCGGCCTCCGCCGTCGTGGTCACGAGGCGGAGAGGCGCCTGGCCCTCCCCGCTGGGCAGCCGCCGCCAGCCCGGCGAGCGTTCGAGGCGTTGCGGCGCCGGCAGCAGCGCCGGCTCCACCGCGCGGACGATGCCGTCACCGAGGGCCGCCGCCAGCACGCGGTTGCCCTCGGCGGTCATGTGGATGCCGTCGTAGGTCACGCAACCGGCTCGCGGTCGATCCGCCGGCTGCGCGTCCAGGCGCGCCATCATCGCCGCGCGCAAGTCGACGAAGACCGCGCCGGTGCGCGCGGCGACGCCGCTGCAGGCGCCGGCGTAGGAGTCGATGGCCTCGTCGTGCGGATTCCGACCGTCCGGCAACTCCCCCGCCAGCGCCGGCGTCGCCAGCACCACCCGCGCCCCGGCGGCCTGGGCCTCGCCGACGATCCGTCGGATCCCTTCGGCGAACCCCTCGAGCCCCGGCGCCCGCGGCTGCATCAGGTCGTTGATGCCGAGGAACACCACCACGACGTTCGGCCGGTCCTCGAGCAGCACCTGGATCAGCGGCGGCTGTTCATCTCCGTAGATCGCCGCGCCGTCGAGGAGGTCGCCGGCGATGCCGCCGTTCAGCCCGCGGTTGATCAGGACCGTCTCGGCGCCGAAGCGCTCGGCCAGCAGCGGCAGGAAACCGCCCTGGTCGGTGATCGAGTCGCCCAGGAAGACGATGCGCTCGCCCGGCGGCAGCTCCTGGCCGCGGGCGGGCGCCGCCACGGCGGGGAGGGTCAGGGCCAGCAGGAGCAGACAGCGGGTGCGGCAGGCAGCAGGACAGGGCATCACTTCCTCAGCAGCTCGATCTCGTTGAAGCCGACGCCGTCCGCCCCGTCCACCCCCGGGCTGCTCTCGAGCACGCGGATCTCGAGCACGCGGATGGTGCGCGCGGGGCCCAGGTCGATCGCGGACTTGCGACGGTCGTCCGCCACCAGCTCCGCCAGCACGCCCTTCTTGGCGCCGTTCAGGAGCACCTCCACCCGCAGCGCCCGGCCGAGGTGGCGCGGGTCCGGGAAGCGGAAGTCGGCGGCGTGGGAGAGGAGCAGCAGGTCGGCCTTGACCGGCCGGCGCAGCTCGAGATGGAGGACCGGCCGCGGGTCGTCGTCGGCGCTGCGCCAGCCGGTGCCCTGCAGGCCGTCGACGGCGTAGCGGGCCGCCCAGTCGGCCGCCTCGGACTCGCTCGACGCGTGCGCGGCGACCTTGGCGCGCCGCAGCAGGTTGCGGCTCGCCAGCTCGGCGTACTCCAGCCACAGCGGGTCGGGCAGGTCGAGCAACTCGGCCTGCAGCTCGGGCGACCCCAGCGTGCGCAAGGCCATCTCCTCCTCCGGATCCATGCCGGAGTAGACCAGGTCGGCCTCGGCGCGGAACACCCAGAGCCCCGGCCGGTGCGGCTGGAGCGGCGCGGCCAGCCCGCGCAGCCCGGCGGCCGGGTCGGCGGGATCGCCCGCGACCTCGGCCACCAGGTGCCAGTCCTCGCCCGGAGGCCGGGCGTAGAAGCGCGCGGACCAGCCCCGCACGCGGCCGCCGTCCTCCTCGAACCAGGCCAGGTCAGCGCGCGCCGCCTCGCCGATCCCGGCCAGCCACAGCCGCGGTGACGGCTTGTCGGCG
>JACNJP010000141.1 GCA_014382465.1 Planctomycetota bacterium | reverse complement strand
CGCCCGCCAGATCCGCCTGCGGGACCTCGGCGGCATCCTGGTGGTCGACTTCATCGACATGACCCAGGCCGCCCACCGGCGCGAGGTCGAGAGCCTGTTCCGGCAGGAGCTGCGGGCCGACCGGGCGCGGTTCAAGGCCGGCCGGCTCGGGTCCTTCGGGCTGATGCCCCTGACCCGGCGGCGGCTCGGCACCGGCCTGCCGCGGGCCACCGAACTGCCGTGCACCGACTGCGGCGGCAGCGGCACCGTGGTCCAGCACCGGGCCGGGGCGATGCGCGCCCTGCGCCGGCTCCGCGCCGCCGGGACCGACCGGTCCTGGACCCTGAGGGCCCACCCGGGGGTCATCCAGCACCTGAAGGACTTCCACCAGGAGGTCCTCGACTCCTTCCCCGAGCCGGTCGAGCTCGAGCAGGACCCGGTCCTGGCGCCGGGGGAGCTGACCCTGAAGTAGCCGGCCGGGCGCCCAAAAGGGTGCCGCCCGGCTGTTTACGCCGGCCCTCGGGCCGGTTAGACTGTCCGGCCCGTTTTCGCGGAGCAGACCTGTGTACGCCATCGTTCGAGACCGTTCCCGTTGCCTCACCCTCAGCCCTGGCCAAGTGCTGTGGGTGGACCGTCTGTCCGGCGCTGAAGCCGGCAGCGAGCTCACCTTCGACCAGGTCAGCCTCCTCAAGAAGGAGGACGGCTCGGTCCTGGTCGGCGCCCCCTCGGTGGAGGGCGCCTCGGTGCTCGCCGAGGTGCTCGGCGAGGAGAAGGACGAGAAGATCTACATCCAGCACTTCCGCCGGCGGAAGAACAGCCGGACCCGGGTCGGCCACCGGCAGACCTACACCCGCATCCGCGTCAAGGAGATCCGCGCCTAAGGGCGCCGAGGTTCGTCATGGCACACAAGAAAGGCGGCGGCTCGTCCAAGAACGGACGCGATTCCAACCCCCAGTACCGCGGCGTCAAGCGCTACGGCGGCCAGCGGGTCAACGCCGGCGAGATCCTGGTGCGCCAGTGCGGCACCAAGTTCCACCCCGGCAAGAACGTCGGCCTCGGCCGCGACTACACTCTGTTCGCGCTCGCGGCCGGGGTGGTGGAGTTCCAATCCCGGCGCCGCGTCGCGGTGCTGCCGCAGGACTGACCGGCATGCCTTAGGGCGTGCCCGCGCGGGAGGCCGGCGTCGGCCTCCCGCGCTCCAATTTCAGAGGAGGCCATGGCGCGCGACGGAATGTTCCTGGACGAGGCGGTGCTGCTGGTCCGCGCCGGCCGCGGCGGTGACGGCTGCCTGAGCTTCCGGCGGGAGAAGTACGTCGCCTTCGGCGGCCCGGACGGCGGCGACGGCGGCGACGGCGGCGACGTGGTCCTGGTGGCGACCGAGGGGGAGAACAGCCTCTACCGGCTTGCGCGCAGCGCCGAGGCCCGCGCCGGCAGCGGACAGCCGGGGGGCGGCAACAACCGCACCGGCGCGCGCGGCGCCGACGTCGTCCTGCTGGTGCCGGTCGGAACCCAGGTCCGCGACGCCGATCGCCACAACTTGCTGGCCGACCTCGACGCCGCCGGCAAGCGCGTGGTGGTGGCCGAGGGCGGCCGTCGCGGCAAGGGCAACTCGCGCTTCACCAGCGCCGAGAACCAAGCGCCGCGCCACTTCGAGCGCGGCCAGGACGGCGAACGGCGCAAGCTCCTGCTGGAGCTGAAGCTGGTGGCCGAGGTCGGCCTGATCGGCCTGCCCAACGCCGGCAAGAGCACCTTGCTGAGCCGGCTGACCGCTGCTCGGCCGCGGGTGGCCTCCTATCCCTTCACCACCCTCGACCCGGCGCTCGGCATCCTGGAGACCGGCTTCGAGGAGCGGCCGACCCTGGTGCTGGCGGACATCCCCGGGCTGATCGAGGGCGCCAGCGAGGGCAAGGGGCTCGGCCACCGCTTCCTGCGTCACGTCGAGCGGACCAGGATCCTGCTCCACCTGGTTGACTGCTCCGCCATGCCGGCCGCCGAGCCGGTCGAGGCCTGGCGCTCGGTGGTGGCCGAGCTGCGCTCCTACAGCCCGGCGCTGGCGGAGCGCCCGCGGATCCTGGTGGCCACCAAGGTCGAGGACCCGGACGCGCGGCGGCGGGCGGCCGACCTGGCGGCGGCCACCGGCGAGGAGCCGCTCGAGATCTCGTCGGCCATGAACCTGGGGCTGGACGCCCTGGTCCGCCGGCTGGTCGGGGAAGTCGAACGGGCCGCGGCGCGTCCCAACCCCTAGGTTCCGTCGCGGGCTGGACATGCGACGCCCGACCGTGGGAGACTGCGGCCCGCCGGAGCCGTCACCCGAGCTTCTGCCGCGACGTGAGCTACCGACTCCTCCGATTCCTGATCGTGTTGATCGGCCTGAGCGCCCTCGGGGGCTTCGGCTGGCGCTTCTACGATTTCCTGCAGCGCCGGGCCGAGCTGCTCGGCCCCTTCCCGCTGGCTGTATTCAAGGAAAGCATCCCGGTCGAGAGCGACCAGGACAACCGGATCCACCTCAAGGAATTCCCGGAGTATGCGCTGTTGAGGACCCTCAACGTCACCGGCATCCTTCCGCCGCCCGAACCCGGCAGCGGCGGTCCGGTGGTGGTGGCGCCGCCGCTGGTGGGCCCGAACGACCTGCGGCTGGTCTTCCTGTCGCTGGGCGCTCTGCCGCAGGTCTACCTGACCCCGGCGGTGCCGCAGCCCGCGAACCAGACCACCGGCCGCGTCTCCGGAGGCCTCTACACCGTCGGCGACCGCTTCTCGCTGCCGACCAAGGAAGGCGTCGAGCTCGAGATCCTGGCGATCCGCGCCGACGAGGTCGAGATCGGCATCGTCGGCAAGGAGGACGGCGCCTTCGTGCTGCGGCGCGAGGTCGCCACCGCCAGCATCTCGCAGATCCAGGCCGGCGCCGGCGCCAGCGTCGTCCCGCACCAATTCCCGGCCCGGACCACCGCCGTCGGCGGCGACCTCTACGAGGTCGGCACCGACGACCTTGCCGAGCTCGAGGCCATGTCCGAGGACCAGCTCCTGCAGAGCGTCCGGACCCAGCCGAAGTACGGCGACGACGGCACGGCCGTCGGGCAGCGGGTCACCAGCCTGGGCGCCGACTCGCCGCTCCAGCGCTTCGGCCTGCGCGAGAACGACGTCGTGCTCGACATCAACGGCGTGCCGGCGGGGGATCGCCCCGCCCCGGGGCCGCGGGTGCGGCCCCCGGGCGCCGTCGGCGCGGGGACGGGCCGCCCCGGGAGGGTCCTGACCCGCGCCCACCC
>JACNJP010000539.1 GCA_014382465.1 Planctomycetota bacterium | reverse complement strand
AAGCCGGCACCCTTCGTGACAAGCTCGCCCGCATCGAGGGCCGCTGGGCCCCGCACGTGGTCGCCGAGCTCAACGGCCAGCACGTGCGGCTGGCGAAGCTGGAGGGCGAGTTCATCTGGCACCAGCACGAGCTGGAGGACGAGCTGTTCCTGGTCCTGGAGGGTGAGCTCGAGATGGAGCTCCGCGACGGCGCCGTGACGGTCCGCGAGGGCGAGCTCCTCGTCGTCCCCCGCGGGGTCGAGCACCGGCCGGTCGCGCGCCAGGAGGTCCAGGTGCTGCTGTTCGAGCCCGCGGGGACGGTCAACACCGGCACCGCTGGTGGGGAGCGCACGCTGGACCAGCTCAAGCGGATCTGACTCCGACCCGGCCTGAGGGACGAAGCCGAACGCCAGCGCAAGATGCACCAACCGATGGCGGAGGGCCGCGTCCGTTACCCCGCCGATTCCGCGGAATTCGGATAGGCTCCTCCCGGACCCCGGTCGACTGGAACCCCACTCGGATGCACCTCTCCACGGCCGCCTGCCTCGCCCTGCTCGCCGCTCCCGCGGCCGCCCAGCACCACTGGATCGACCCCAACGGCGGCAGTTTCCACGACTCGGGGAATTGGAGCACTGGCGTCGTGCCCGGCTACTGGGGAGAGGTCAATTTCGACCTGCTCGGCTCCACGGCCTACTCCGTCTCCTTCACCTCTCCGGTCCACCTCGCCGACGCCCTGGTGCGGGTCGGTTCGGTCGACTTCGACCTCGGCGGCAACGAGCTCCAGCTCGAGCAGTCCTACCGGCCGCTGCTGGTGCTCGACTCCTCGACCACCTCCTGGCCGACCCTCACGGTGCGCGGCGGCCGGGTGCTGGTGGACGGACCGGTCTGGGTCGCCTACTACCCTCTCTTCGGCAACCTCCAGGGCAGCGGTGTGCTGATCCTCGACGGACCGGCCACGGCCCTCGCGCCGCTCTACGCCACCGGCTCCGGCGGCGACATCCAGATCGGCAACGGCCGCAACTACCCAGCGGTGCTCGAGGTCAGCAACGGCGCGATCTGCTCCTCGGGGCGCGTCATCATCTCCCAGGGTCCGAGCATCCTGCGCGGAGACGGCGGCGCCATCGTCCAGGCCGCCGATGTGCGCGGCCTGCTCTCCCCGGGCACCGCTGCCTCCGCCGTCGGTTCGCTCGGCTTCGGCTCCACGCTGCGGCTCCGGCCCAGCTCCTGGACCGAGATCGACCTGGAGCAGGCTGTCCCCGGCGGGGCGGACGTGATCGCCGTCACCGACACCGCCCTGATCGAGGGGAACCTGCGCGTGCGCCTCGGCGCCGGCTACGTCCCGGTGGTCGGGGACCAGTTCCGGATCCTCACCGCCGGCGTAGTCAATGGCAGGTTCCACATCGTCGAGATGCCGGCGTCGCCCGTCGGCACGCAGTGGGCTCTCGAGTACCTGCCCGACCGGGTCACGCTCGGCCTCTCTCCCTCGCTGACGGTCCTGACGCCGGTCCCGGGCGTGGCCGGCCAGCAGAACACCATCACGGTCGACCAGGCGATGGACGGCGCCCTGATCTACCTGGCCTGGAGCGCGTACTTGGGGACCCGGACGATCCCCCAGTTCCCTGGATTGTTCCTCGACCTCGGCTATCCGGTGTCGCTCGCGGCGTACGGCCTGGCTTCGGGCGGGTCGATCGCCTTCGTGTCGAACGTGCCGGCGGCCGCCGGTGGCCGCAGCTACTACTTGCAGGCGGTGGAGCCGCAGAGCTACCGGACCAGCGAGGTGCTGCTCCACACCTTCTGAGGAAGCTGGCCCCATTCCCTGGCCCTGGGCCGGCCGGGAAGGGCTTTGGTAGACGGACTTTGGGTGGTGCAGGCCGGACCCGGCCTCGGGCGGGGTCCTATTTCTGGGCTTAATCCTTATGAAATATTGACTTACGGCCTCGTTGGACCAATTGATCGGGCCGGATTCCTGGTCGTGGAATGGAACGAGCCCTCCCCGATCGGGGAGGGCTCGCGGTGTTTCCAACCGGCCGGGATCAACCGATGACTTCGGCCAGACCGTTCGAGAAGGTCAGGGAGCCGATGTCGAGGGCGTGCATCCAGACGGACACCCCGGCGGCCCCCGGAGGTACCGGCGAGGTCATCGAGGCCACCCCAGCCGGGCTGGCGGTCATCGCCGGCAGTTCCTTGTAGGGCGGGCTCAGCAGCAGGTCGCCGAAGGGCGTGGAAGTCGGGCCACCGCCGACCAGCGAGTAGCCGTGACGGACCGTACCGCCCGGAGTGGCGTAGTCGACCTGGATCGTGGCGACGCCGCCGGCGACGAGTCCGGTCACCGACAGGGCCGGTCCGGGCGGGCCCGGATCGACGATGTTGATGTCATCGACGCCGATGCCGTCGAGGTAGCCATAGGGGAAGTTGTCCTCCTGGGCGAACAGCAGGTAGAAGTCTCCGCTGGTGTTGGCGCCGGCGGTCATCAGGTCGCCGACGCTGACCGGCTGCCACGAAGTCAGCAGCGGGGTCCACGGGCCGTAGGCCTGGACCCAGCTCACGCCGTCGTCCGAGACCCACACGCCGTCCCAGGTTTGGGTCTCCTCGCCGTGGTCGATCGCCTGGAAGTCCAGGTTGAGCTCGTAGGCGCCGGCGCCGTTGAGGCCGACGACCAGGCCGTTGCGGACGTTGTGGTAGCTGGTGGTGCCGGGGACCAGGCCCATCTCGAGGCAGTAGATGCCGGAGGTGGTGGTGATCGCCGGGGCGAGCTGGCCGACGTTGCACCAGCCCAGCGGGTCGGGCAGGCCGGACAGGGAGTCCACCGAGTTGATGCCGAAGTGGGCCGGCGGAACGCCCGCGTACGACTCGAAGTCATCGCTGTAGCCGGCGGCCGGCACGAAGGCGGTCGGCAGCGTGGCGAAGGGCGGGGGCGGCGGGGTGGTGTTGATGGAGATGTCATCCACGCCGATGCCGTCCGAGACGTTGTACGGGGAGCCGCCTTCCTCGGCGAACAGCACGTAGAACTGGCCGCTCAGGTTGACGCCGATGTTGGTCAGGTTGGTCTTGACCTGCTGGACCCAGGAGCTGGTGCCGCTCCAGAGCTGGAAGGCCAGCACCCAGGTGACGCCGTCGTCGGAAAGGTAGACGCCGTCCCAGGCGTCGGAGCTCTCCAGGTACTCGCGGTACATGAAGTCCAGCCACAGGTCGGCCGACACGCCGCTGCCGTCGAGGCCGATGACCAGCCCGTTGCGGACCTGGTGCGGGGTGACCGCGGCCGGGTTGACCGCCATCTCGAGGCAGTAGGAGCCGGAGGCGGCGGTGATCGCCGGCGCGTGCTGGCCGATGTTGCACCAGGCGTCCGGGTCGGGCATGTTGGTGAGGGCGTTGGTCTCGTTGACGGCCATGTGCGCCGGAACGACGCCGCCGAGGGCCTCGAAGTCCTCGAAGTAGCTGCCCGCGGGCACGAAGACGGCCGGCAGGTTGGCGAAGGGCGGCGGCGGGGCGTTGGTGTCGACGTTGATGTCGTCGATGCCGATGCCGTCGAGGTAGCCGTAGGGGAAGTTGTCCTGCTGGGCGAACAGCAGGTAGAACTGGCCGGCGGTGCTCGTGCCGGTGCTGCTGAGGTTCATCGCGACGGTGTCGCCCCAGGCAGAGCCCTCGTTCCACGGGCCGTAGGCCTGGGTCCAGGTGAGGCCGTCGGTCGAGACCCACACGCCGTCCCACAGCTCGTTCTCGTCGCCGTGGTCGATGGCCTTGGCGCGGAGCCACAGGTCGGCGCCGACCCCGGTGCCGTCCAGGCCGAGGACCAGGCCGTTGCGGACGTAGTGGTAATTGGTGGTGCCCGGGATCAGGCCCATCTCGAGGCAGTAGCTGCCGCTGGCGGCGCTGAGCGGCGGGGCAAGCTGGCCGATGTTGCACCAGCCTTCGGGGTCGGGCAGGCTCGTCGCGACCTCGAGCGAGTTCGTCGCCATGTGGGTCGGGACGACCCCGGCGTACGACTCGAAGTCGTCGACGTAATTGTTGGCCGGCTGGAAGGCGGTCGGGAGGTTGGGCCAGTCTTGCGCGGGAGCGCTGGAGGCCAGGGCTGCGACCATCGCAGACACCAGGAAGCAGGGGATTCTCATGGGTGAGCTCGGGTTCTTGTCCAGGATTGAGGAGGAGGGGGCCGGAAACGCCCGAAGGCGGAGGATGACGGAGGCCGGCCCAAGGTCGAAGATATTCGTAACTCTCAAAATGAGATGAGCAAATAGGTGAAAAGGGATGGTGGCGGGCCGGATCCGGCTTCAATCGCCCTCGATCTCGAGCCGGTTCTGGCCTTCCTCCAGCTCCACCAGCGCCGCCGGGTGGGTGCGGCCCGCGGCGGTCACCAGCAGGCGGTAGCTGCCCGGCCTCAGGCCGGTGAAGGTGAAGCGGTCGCCGCTCTCGAGCGAGGAGACCGCGATCCGCACTCCTTCCAGGTCGTGGAGCTCGACCACGCGGAAGGAGAAGCCCTGCTGGGTCTCGGGCGGCAGGCCGGTGACGCGGCCCTGGAGCACCGCCTCGCGGTCGAGCCGGGCGGTGCCGAGGTCGACCCGGCCCTGGCCGTCGCAGCCGAAGGGCGGGGAGGTCCAGGGGAGATAGCCGTCGACTACCGCCTTGAGCAGGAACTCGCCCTTCGGCAGGTTCGGCAGCAGGAAGGAGCCGTCCGCCGCCGTCAGGGCCCAGGTGCCCGGCGCGCCGGCGCCCGCCAATTCGATCCTGGCGCCAGCCACCGGGCCGTCGGTCGACACCAGCCGGCCGACGGCCTCGCCGGTCGGCAGCACGATCTGGATCGACTCGGTGGCCTCGTCGATCGTGATCCCCTCGCCGATCACCTGGACCTGGCCACCTTCCAGCGCGACCGTGACCTGGTAGCGGTTGGGCCGCACCGGCGGCATCAGCGCGACCCCGTTCTCGCCGGTCACGCCGCGCGAGGCCGCGTGGGCGGCCGCGACGCCGCGCTGGTGCAGCAGGACCTCGGCGTTGGCCACCGGCCCGGCGGCGCCGACCACCTCGGCCAGCAGCCGGGCGTGGCCCATCAGGCGCAGCTCGGCCTGGGAGGTCGCGCCGGGGAGGACCTCGACCGCCACCACCGAGCTGCCGAAGCCCTCGGCCTTCGGCAGGCTGTCGCCTCCGGCCAGCTCGCCCTCGAGGTCGACCTGCCAGCCGTCCCCGCCGCCGACCACGCGGTAGAGGCCGGCCGAGACCGGATCCCAGCGGACCACGCCCTCGGCGTCGGTGAAGCGGCTGGCCTCTCCGGCCTGCATCCTCAGGGCCGAGTCGTCGCCGTGGAGCTGGACCTCGAAGTCGGCGGCGGTCACGCCGTCGCGGTCGACCACCAGGACCTCGAGCGCCCCCGGGGCGGTCAGCTCGACCGGGATCTGGGTCGGGCCGGCGTCGCGCTGGGTGTGGCGACGCACGACTTCGGAGTATCCCGGCGCGGTGACGGTCAGGATCCAGGTGCCGCGGTCGACGGAGTAGATGCGGGCGACGCCGTCGGCGCCGCTGCGGACCACCTTGGGGCCGAAGCGGCCGGTCTGGGGCTGCGTCGAGCGCAGCGAGACCCGGGCGCCTTCGACCGGCGCGCCGCTGCGCTGGTGCACCCGGACGATGACGCCGCCGGCGCCGCGCACCTCGATCCGGAGGGGCGCCATGCCGGGCGTGACCTCGAGCGGATCGAGCTCGGCGTCCTCGCCGGCGGCGCTCCGGACCACCAGGCGGTAGCTGCCGGCGCCCGGGGCCTCGAGGCGGAAGGCGCCGTCGGCGCCGGTCTCCGCCGGAGCGGGCAGGCCGTCGAGCACCGGCGGACCGCTGAGGTGGACCTGGGCGTCGGCCACCGGCGATCCGGCGAGGTCCACCACCAGGCCCCCGAAGCTCACGGAGGGCTCCAGCTTCAAGGTCACCGGGGCCTCCCGATCGACCAGGTGCACGCGCTGGGCGGCGAAGCCGGGCGCCAGCGCCGCCACCGACAGGGGATCGACCCCATCCGGGAGCGGCAGGGAGAAGCTGCCGTCGCGGCGGCAGGCGACCATTCCCTCGGCGAGCGCTGCCCGCGGCAAGCCCATCATCAGGAAGCCGCCGGAGGGCACCAGCCGCACCCGCGCGTCGGCCAGGCCGGCGCCGTCGGGGCCGGTGACGCGGCCGCGCAGGAAGGCGCCGGCGGGCGCCGCCTCGACGCCCTCGAGGGCCGTGCGGTTGTCGCCCGTGGCGGCCGCCGGGGCGATCCCGGCCGGCTCCTCGGCGGCGGTCGGCTGCGCGCCGTTGCCCCCGGCGGGGCCGGGAGGCTGCGGATCGTCCCTCTCGGAGAAGGCGACGTAGAGCATGACCGCGAGGGCGGCCACGAGCAGGATCATCGAGAGCGGGCGGATCGACATCTTTGAAGCGGGTCCAGGCGCCGGAGGGCGCGTCGGGAACTCTCCATCTTATTCGGCCCCGGCCGTTCCTGCCTTTGACAGCCCGTTGACAGCTCGTTGACCGTGTGCCTTACCCTGGGAAGATGACCCAGAGCCGCCGTCCGCGTGGTGCGCGGGCCCTCGGGCTGGAGCGCGGGGCGCTCGGCCTCGGCCTGGTGGCCGGCCTGGTGCTGCTGGGGGTCGCCCTCGGTCCGGCCGGCGACGCCCGCAGCTCGGGCGAGGCGCGCCTGGCCCGGACCGCTGGCGAGGTCGCCGACGGGGTCGCGGCGGAGTGGCGGCGCCTGCTGCGCGACGACGGCGCGCTGCCCGCGGGCGCGGTGGCGGCGCTGGAGTGGAGCGCCGCCGACGCCGACGCGGCGCGGGCTCCGGGGGCGGCGCCGAGCTTCCCCGACTGGTCGGCCTTCCGCCGCGAGTCGCCGACCGCCTTCGACGCCCTGCTGGCCGCCGCCGAAGAGAAGGAGTCGGCGGGCGAGCTCCCCGGCGCGCTGGCCGACGTCCGCGAGGCGATGTCCAAGACCGAGGACCCGCGCCGGCGGGCCGAGGGCCGGCTGCGGGTGATCCAGCTCGCGGCGAGAACCGGCGACGCGGCGACCGTGGCGGCGGAGTGGTCGGCCACCGCCGCCGAGCTGTCCGGCGCGGAGGCGCGCGGCGAGCTCTCCTACCTGCTGCTGTCCTTCCTCGCGGCGGAGGCGTCCCTGGACGACAGCGTCCGGGACGGCGCCCGCGAACACCTGCTGGACCGCTGGGTCGGCGGCGGCCTGGCGCTGCCGCTGGAGCCGGCGCGGCTGGAAAGGAGCGCCGGCGCCGGCCGCCTTGGCCTGCGCCGGCCGCCGCTGCGCCGGGCGCTGGCGGACC
Organism: Planctomycetota bacterium; assembly: GCA_014382465.1. Classification (GTDB taxonomy): domain Bacteria; phylum Planctomycetota; class UBA1135; order UBA1135; family UBA1135; genus J029. Next base: position 9,363 of record JACNJP010000539.1, on the reverse strand, counting down.
GGATGGGCCAGGACCCGCGCCTGGTCTCGGACTTCGCCGTCCGCGGGCTGCGGGCGCTCACCGCCGGCGGCTGGGCGGTCCCGGCCCCGGCCTCGGACGCGCCGGCGCTGCAGCTCCGCGGCGAGGACGCGCTGCGGGTGGTCCGCGACGGAGACGACTTCCGCGCCAGCTTCCTGCTGCGGGCGGAGCTGCAGCAGGCGCTGGTGGCCGCGGTGGAGAGCCACGCGCTGCTGCCGGACGGCTTCCAGCTCGACTTCGAGGGCGACGCCGAGGCGCTCGGCCCGCCGCTGCGGGAGCGGGTCGAGCTGGCGGGCCCAGCCTTCGCCTTCACGCTGCGGCACGAGGATCCCGAGGCCTTCGTCGCCGACGCCGGCCGCGGCGCCGACCTGCTGCGGGTCGGCCTGGCGCTGCTCGGGGTGCTGTGCGCCGGCGCCGGCGTCGCCATCTACCTGACGCTGCGCAAGGAGCGGCGGCTGCAGCAGCTCCGGATCGACTTCATCGCCAACGTCTCCCACGAGCTGCGCACGCCGCTGAGCTCGATCCTGCTGATGGCCGAGAACCTGGAGTCGGGGCGGGCCCGGGCCAGCTCGGCGCCGCGCTACCACTCGCTGATCCGGCGCGAGGCCCAGCGCCTGCGGCGGCTGGTCGACGACGTGCTCGACTTCTCGCGCCTGGAGCGCGGCCGCCCGCCCGAGCTGCGCTTCGCCGAGACCGACCTGCCGGAGTGGTGCGCCGGGCTCGAGCGCGAGGCGCGCGAGTGGGTGGTCCGGCGCGAAGGTGAGCTGGAGTTCCGCGCCGAGGTGGAGGGCGCGGCCGCCACGGTCGACGGCGAGGCGCTGCGGCGGGCGGTCCTCAACCTGGTCGACAACTCGCTGCGCCACAGCGGGCGCAAGGAGGTCAAGGTGACGGTGCGGGCCGCCGGCTGCCTCCGCGTCGAGGTGCGCGACTACGGCCTCGGCGTGCCGGCGGACTCGCGCGAGCGCGTCTTCCGGCCCTTCGAACGCGCCGGTGAGTTGGCCGGCGCCGGCGCCGGGCTCGGGCTGGCGATCGTCCGCCAGATCGCCGAGTCCCACGGCGGCTCCGTGCGCTGCGAGGCGCCGGCGGACGCCGACGGCGCGCTGTTCGTGCTGGAGGTGCCGCTGCGGCCGGCGGAGCGTCGCGCCGACGAGTCAGACGGGGAGAGCGGCAGCATCGGCCTGGCTTGACACACCGTTGACAGCCGCGTCACACGCGGCCGTACCCTGGAGCCATGAGCCCTGAATCCGCCGCCGGCGCGCGCGTGCTGATCGTCGAGGACGAGGAGGCGCTGCGCCTGGCGCTGGGCGACGCGCTGCGGTCGGAGGGCTTCACGGTGCTCGAGGCGGAGGATGGCGAGGCCGGCTACGAGCTGGCGGTGCGTGAGGACCCCGACCTGGTGCTGCTCGACCTGATGCTGCCGCGGCGCGACGGCTATTCGGTGCTGAAGGGGCTGCGACAGGACCGGCTGACGGTGCCGGTGATGATCCTGTCGGCGCGCGGCGAGGAGTGGGACCGGGTGCAGGGCTTCGAGTTCGGCGCCGACGACTACCTGGTGAAGCCGTTCTCGATGCGCGAGCTGCTGATGCGGGTGCAGGCGCTGCTGCGGCGGGCCAAGGGCGGCACGCCGGGCATCCAGGAGCGCGGCAGGGCGCGATTCGGCGCGGTGGAGGTCGATTTCGCCGGCTACAGCCTGACGCGGGAAGGCGTGCGGCACGGGCTGTCGCGCAAGGAGCTCGACCTCCTGCGCTACTTCCTCGACCACGAGGGACAGGCGCTCGAGCGCGGCGTCATCCTCGACGCGGTGTGGGGCGCCGACGAATTCCCGACCACGCGCACCATCGACACCCACGTCCTCAAGCTGCGCAAGAAGATCGAGGCCCACCCGGATCAGCCCGAGTTCCTGCTGACGGTCCACGGTGTCGGCTACAAGTTCGTGGCGACGCCTTGACACGGCGTTGACACGCCTGGGACCGGGGCGTGACAAGCTGGAGCGTGTCCCGAGGCACCATCCGAGTCATGAAGACCTTCCGCGCTCCGTCCCTACCGCTGGTGTTGGCGCTGGCGATGTTCGTGTGGTTGTGCGGCGGGCCGCTGCAGGCGCAGGAAGGCGCCGCCGGCAAGCTGTGGAGCGGCGTGCTCGTCCCCAAGGGGAGTGGCGATCCGCTCGACACGCCGGCCGAGGCGGGCGCCGACGGCCTGGCGCGGCACATGGCCGAGATCCAGGTGGCGTGGCAGACCGAGCGCAACCTGGTCCAGTGTGACCAGCAGTGGCAGTACCTATGGCTGGTCGTGAACGACGCGCGCTACACCGGTGAGCGGGCGCCGCTCTACGTCGACTACGCGCTCGGCCGCGCCCGCTTCCTCGAGTCCACCGGACGGCTCGCGGAGGCGCGCGCCACGCTCGATTCCTTCCTCCTGCCCGCCCAGGGACCGGAGATGCTGATGTGGCAGGCGGAGCTGGTCGGCGCCACCCCGGCGGCGGCCGCGGCCGCGGCCGCGGCGGCGAACGACCCTGCGATCCTGGAGCAACGCCAGGGACTCGACCTGCGGCTCGGGGGCGCGGCGGCGGACTCTCCGCCGGCGGCCGAGGGCGCGGGAGGAGATCCCGGGCGACCGCTCGCGGACGACCTGCGGCGGATCCTGCCTGAGGACCGCTTTGCCTTCCTCGAGTCCGCCTTCGGCCTGCCCAGCCGCAGCCTGGACCGCGAGGTCCAGCGCATGTTCGACGACCAGAACGACAAGGGGCTGGCCAACCTGGGGCTGCGAGCCGCCCCCTCGCTCGCCTACCGCGTCCTGGCCGCCCTCGAGGACCCGGTGGTCGATTCCCTCTTCGATCCGCTCGAGGTCCTGCTCCGCATCGACCCGGAAGGGGCGGTCGCCTTGATGGACAGCTTCCTCGAACAGGCGCCGGAGAGCTGGCGCTTCCACGTGCTCGAGCTCCTCGAGGAACGGATGCCGCACAACCTGATCGGCGGCCTGTGGACCTCCGGCGAGAGCTGGCCGCGGCCGCCGTCGCGCCTGGCCTCCCTGACCGGCAGGCTCCTCCTGACGGAGCGGCTGCGGACGCGAGTCTGGCCGCTGCTCCTCAACCAGGCGAACGCGGGCGCGTTCGGCCCTGAGCTCACCTGGCTCGTCGGGGACCTGATCCGGAAGGACGGCCAAGACGGCGCGCTCTGGATCATGCAGCTCCTGGCGCCGGACGGCTACCCGAAGCCGCGCACCGAGGCGCTCTGGCGGCGCCTGCTCGACGAGGACGACCGGCCGGCGGTCCGCGAGCTGGCGGCGCGCTGCCTGTCGCGCTGCCGCGACGCCAGCGGCCTCGCCGGCCTGGTCGACGACCCGGATCCCCGGATCCGCGGGGTCGCGCTGGAGCTGCTCCGCGAGCGCAAGTACTACGCCTGGAGCTGGACCGTGTACGACCAGCAGCTCACCAACCGCAGCATCCTGCCCGAGAAGGACGAGCGTTACTACGAGCTGCTCGGCCGCTTCCTCGACGACGAGGACGATGGGCTGCGGGCCAGCGCGCAGGAGATCCTGCTGTCGACCGAGCCAGACCGATGGCGGCCGGAGTGGCTGGATGCCCTGCTGCGCCGGGCAGGGAGCGATCCCGAGTTCGCCGACGAGCTCGGGGTGAAGGACTTGGCGCCGGAGCAGAGGCGCGCGGTGGACCAAGTCCTGGCCGACAGCCGGGATCTCGGGATCCTCGCCAAGCTGGACCAACGCCTTCAATCCTGGGACTGGCTCCACGACGCCGAGACCGGCCTGCCTCTGCTGCAGCGCCGATGGGAGGACCCGGAGCATCCGTTCCTGTGGAAGGGAGATCGGAACAGGATGTTGGGCTTCTGGACGGACCAAGTCGCCAAGTCCCCTCAAGCGGTTGCCTTCGTGGTCCGCGTGGCGGTGGAGACCCGGGACTCGCGCCTGCTGACGACCACCATCCGTCGAACCTGGAGCGAAGAAGCGGGCGACAGCCTCGGGCACCAGGCCGTCCGCCTGCTCTCCCCTCAGGACCTCTTTGCCGTCCTCGACCTCTGGAACAGCACCTTCGAGGACCCTTGGAAGCTGTTCCTCCAGCCGCTGCTGGAGCGGGCGGACGCGCCGGAGTGGATCCCCGAGATCGCCCGGCCGAGCGCAGAACGCTCCCTGCTCCAGCGCACGATCGCCTGCAACCTTGCCGCGCGCCTGGGACACCCCGACGCCGAAGCGCTAATCCTCGCCCTGCTGCGGGAGCCAGCCTGGCTCGCCCAGAGCCAGGACGTGCGCCGCGCCGCCTCCTACTCGGTCTTCACCTTCGAGGATCCGGCCCGGCAGCTCGCCTTCCTGGAGTCCCTGCTGGCCGACGCCGGGATCCCGAACCCGGTCAAGCTCTGGCCGCTGGCCCATTTCGGAGACCTCGACCAGCGCGACGCCGTGGCCCTGGCCGAGAAGGTGCTCGCCTGGTCGTCGGTGGACGACGTCCTCGCCCCGGCGATTCGTCACGCCGTCGAGATCCTCGGCGCGGCGCCGCGCACGCCCGCCCGGATCGAGCTGCTGGCGCGCGCCGCCGTGGCGGGGTCCCTGACCGCCACCCAGGCCCTGGCCGCTGACCGTGACCCTGCCCAGGTCGGGACGATGGTCGCAGTGCTGCAGAGCCGCGCGCTCGAAGGCCGCGAACGCGCGCGCCTGCAGGCGGCAGCGGTCGAGGGGCTCACCGGCATCGGCGACGCGGCAGCGGCGATCGCGCTGGCCGAGGGCCTGCTGTGGGCCGAGAACCCCGACGTGCGCGCCGACATCGCCCAATCGCTGGCGGCGCTGCGGCAGTACCAGGAAGAGATCCGCTACTGGCGCGGCGATCCCGAGGACGTGGCCCCGACCCGCGAATCGGCGCTGCAGGAGCTGCTCGGCATGCTCCGGGACGGGGACCCGGCGGTGCGCGCCGAGGCGGCCCGGTCGCTGGCGGCCTTCGAGACCCTGGAGTGCCTCCCGGCGCTGATCCGTCTGCTGAAGGACGGGCACGAGGAGGTCCGCGCGGCGGCGCGGGAGGCCCTCGACCGGCTCCAGGCGCCGCGGAGCAAGGGGCCTCCGATCCTGTTCTGACCCGGCTGGGTCCGGAGCTGGCGGGAATGAACCGGCGGCTCCAGGCCTAGCGCCCGCGCTCGGCCAGCGCGATCAGCTTGCGGCCCAGGCCGCTGAGCGGGACGGCGGCCGGATCGACCGCGCCGACACCGTCCCAGTCGAGCTGCCGGAATGCCCGGGCTTCGATCTTGTGGTGGGTGATGGTGTGGCGCACGCTGCCGAGCGGGGTGGTGGAAACCATTCGTCCGAGCCTGACACCGGGGGGTTCCCACATCCCAGGGGTCCAGCCGGTGCGCTTCTGCTCGAGGAGGTAGCGGCCGCCCTTCTCGGCGATGAGGAAGTCGAGCTGGAGCTCCTTCCACGGCGTCTTCTTGGGAGGGAGCGGGTGGGAAAGCGGCTCCTCGGCGGCGCAGCCGGCGGCGATCGGGCAGTTGCCGCAGCGCGGCGCGCGGGGGGTGCAGACGGTGGCGCCGAGCTCCATGAGCGACTGGTTGAGGTCGCCGGGGGACGGCGCGTGGGCGAGCAGGGCGGTCCCCCAGGCCTCGGCGGCCTGGTGCAGCTTGCGGTCGTCGGCGGCGAGCCCGAGCGCCAGGAAGCGCGCGGCGACGCGCTTGACGTTGCCGTCGACCACCGCGGCCGGCTCGCCGAGAGCGATGCTGGCGATGGCGGCCGAGGTGTACTCCCCCACCCCGGGCAGGGCGCGCCAGCCGGCGCGGTCGGCCGGCAGGGCGCCACCGGCGGCGACGACCTCCTTGGCCGCCGCGTGCAGCATCCGGGCGCGGCGGTAGTAGCCGAGCCCGGCCCAGCGGCGCAGCACCTCCTGTTCGTCGGCGGCGGCCAGCGCCGTCACATCCGGGAAACGCGCCATCCACCGCTCGTAGAATGGCACCACCGCTTCGACGCGCGTCTGCTGGAGCATGATCTCCGACACCCAGACGCGGTAGGGATCGGCGTCGCGCCGCCACGGCAGCTCGCGGCGGCGGGCGGCGAACCAGTCGAGCAGGCGGCGAGTGAGCGTGGCGGAATCCAACACGGCTGAGGAGGACCAGGACTGGGGCGCAGCCTACCGCGACCGCTCCATGGCCGCGCGTTACGACAAGCGCTACCGAGGCCTCGGCCGCCTCAACAACGCCTGGATCTGGCGCCGCCTCGCCGCGCTGCTGCGCGAGGCCGGCGACGGCCGGATGCCGCCGCTGGTGATCGACGCCCCCGCCGGCACCGGCCGCTTCACCGAGCGCCTGCGGGCCGCCGGCTGCCCGGTGCTGCACCTCGACCGCAGCGTCGAGATGCTGCGCCGCGCAAGGCAGAAGCACGGTCCCGGCCGTTACCTGCTGGCCGACGCCCTGGCGCCGCCGCTCGCGGCGCCCGACGGCGCGGTCGCCATCTGCTTCCGCTTCCTGCAGCACTTCGACCGCGACGGCCGGGTCGCCGCGCTGCGCGGCATGCGCGGCCTGGCCCGCCACGCCGTCGTCGCCTACTATCCCGGCTGGCACTACAAGATGGCGCTCCGGCGCCTGCGCCGCCGCCTGCACCTGCCCTACCACGTGATCCGCGAGCGCATCTCCCGCGAGCAGATCGAAGCCGAAGTCGGCGAAGCCGGCTGGCGCCTGCGCCGCCTGCGCCAGACCCTGCCGCTGTTCTCCGAGAACGTCCTGCTGCTGCTCGAGCGCGAAGAATGACCGCCAGCCTCCAGATCTTCGCCTTCGCCGCCGCCGTCACCGCCGTGCTGCTCGGCCTGATCGACGCCGGCGCCCTGGCTTTCGGCGGCTCCTCGCTGGCGGCGACCGCCGCCGCCGGGGCGGTGCTGGCGGCCTTCTCGCTGCGGCTGGCCGAAGCCGGCAGCCCGCTGCGCGAAGCCCTGCTCGGCGTGCGGCCGCGCTGGCTCGGCCCGCGGCTGGCGCTGGTGCTGGTGGCGCTGCTCGGCTGGTACCTGCCGGAGCTGGCGCCGTTGGGCGGCGCGCGCGGCAGCGCCATGGCCGCCCTGCTGCTGTTCATGGTCCTGTCGCCGCTGCTGGGCCCGGTCGCCGCCCGCTTCGCCGACGCCCTCGGCGCCGGCGGCAACGGCCGCCGCGAGCTGTGCCTCGCCGGAAGCTTGCTGGGCGCGGCGCTGACGGTCAGCTTCGGCCTCGGGCCGACCGGCTGGCTGGCCGCCTGCGGCTTCGCCTGGCTGACCGTGCCCAAGCTGGCGGCAGATGCGGACATGGACGCTGCGTCCGCCGAAGCCGCCGCCAACGCCAGCCTGGCGCCGGCCGGCCGGCTCGAGACCGCCGCCTGGGTCCTCACCGGCTTCGCCCTCGCCGGCGCGGCCCTGTTCCTGCTGCCGCTGCTCGAGCTCTACGACGCCTCCTCCACCGTCCAGGACCTGCGTCGGCTGCTCGGACTGGGGATCCCGGCGGCGCTCGCCGGCCTGCTGTTCGGCGGGCTGGCCGACGGCCGTTGGCGCCTGCCGCTGGCGGCGCTGGCGGCGGTCGGGGTCTACCTCGGCCTCGACCTGGCCGCCGGCATGGTCAGCCGCTTCGACGATCCGCGGGTCTTCAACGGCCTGCTCAGCGACCCGCGGTTCACCCGCTTCGCTCAAGAAGGGGCGGTCGAGGGCAGCCGCTTGGGCGAGGACGACCTGGCCTACGCCCCCTACCTGGCGATCCGCATCGCCGGGGGGGGGGCGGGCGGGGGCGGCGTCCGGCGGGGCCGGGCGGGGGGCGCGCGGGGCCGCGCGGGCCTCGGTCCGCTCGGCCTGGGCGCCGCCGGCGCGCTGGTCGGGATCGCCTTCGCCGGCACCGAGGTCGGAGCCGGCCTGCTCGACCAGCCGCTGCCCTGGCTGCTGTGCGCGGCCGGCGGCCTGGCGCTGGCCAGCCCGCTGCCGGTGTTCGGCCGCCTGCTCCTGGCCGCCGCGCTCGCCGGCCTGCCCTGGTGGCAGCTCGGCCCGACGCCGGCGCCCGACAGCTCGGTACCCTTCTACGACAGCTTCGAATACGCCGTGGTCGAGCAGGACGGGAAGCGCGCCGAGCTGCGCGCGCCCGCCACCCGCCTGCGGCTGATCGAGCGCCTCGCCAGCCAGGGCGGCGACCCGGAGCAGACCGGCCCGCTGCTGCTCGCGGACGGCCGCAATTACCTCCGCCAGGAATTCGGCGCCCGCTCGCCGCGCGCCGACGAGGCCGCGCTGCTCGCCCGCCTGGTGCCGCAGGCGACGTCCGCGCTGCTGCGCGGGAGCTGGAGATCAGCGCCGTCCTGGCCAGCGCCTTCGCCTTTGCCGCGTTGGCGGAATGGCTGGCGCTCCACTTCATCGTTGGCGCCTTCGTGGCCGGTCTCTACTTCGGCCGCAGAACCATCGACGCGGAGAGCTACGAACGGGTGAAGAGCAATGTCTCGGCGATGACCTTCGGCTTCCTGGCGCCGATCTTCTTCGCCTCAATCGGCTTCAACCTCGATCTCGGCGCGTTGAGTGGCGCGCCGGTGTTCGCCGGCCTGCTGATCGCCTGCGCCTTTTTCGGCAAGATCGCCGGTGCCGGTGGCGCCGCCCGGGCGGCAGGATTTTCCGCCAGGGACGCGACGGCGATCGGCGTCGGCATGAGCCCACGCGGCGCCGTCGAACTGGTCATCGCCGGTATCGCCCTGAATGCCGGGCTGTTCGACACCGTCGGTCCCGAAAACCGTATCGTTGAGAACCTGTTTTCCGCCGTGGTGGTGATGGCGGTGGTGACCACCGTGCTGAGCCCGGTCATCCTGAAACGGGTGTTTTCCAACGGGCGTGACAGCGCATAATTTTGACTTGGCTGATTGTCCTCGCCCTGGTCAATTCGTCGGCGTATTGCCTTGATCGCACTCATTCACCACCGTTCCCACTTATCGGCATCTGGGCGCAATTTTGGTTACGATTGACCTCCGGAACCGTTTTTTATTAGACTTGTCTGATGTAATGCTCCTGGCATTCTTCGAGCCTAATATGGCGTCAGGCCCATTTCTGCTTTGACCTCGGTAGCGGACTTGCTGCATTGCGATCACCCTGGGATGGTCTGAAACGTCTATATATCGTAGCCATCGATTGGCTGTCCGAATGCCCGGTTGCGCTCTCTTGTTGGTTGCCGCGCCATTCCCCTGGGGGCCTTTCGCGTTTAAGCTTTCATGACCGGCGCTTGGCCGCAGCGCAGCATGAAGGCAGAGCTATGCAAACCAGCGAGACCAGAATTCTGACGACCCATGCGGGCAGTCTGCCCCGGCCCGGTGAATTGCGGCGTCTGCTGGCGGCGGGCGAGGCCGCGGGCGGGGTGGGAATTACGGCAGCGGTGTGAA
>JACNJP010000071.1 GCA_014382465.1 Planctomycetota bacterium | reverse complement strand
ACTTATCCCCTCCACTTTCTCTTTCTTTTTTTAAATGATCGCGCGCCCCCCGCGATCCCCCCTCTCCCCCTCCCCGCCCCTCTCCCGCCCCCCCCCCCCCCCCCTCCGCCCCCGCCGGTCCCACCGGGCCCGGCCAGGCCATCTTCGCCACCTTCCGCGGCATGCTGGCCCAGACCGACGACGGCGGCGCCACCTGGAGCCTGAACGGCCAGTTCTCGACCCCCTCCACCTCGGAATTCGATTTCTGGATCATGGACATCGTCTGCGCCAGCGATTTCCAGACCTCCGGCGAGGTGGTCCTCTCGCGGGCCCGCCTCGCCAAGGGCATTCCCAGCGGCCAGAAGGGTCAGATTTGGCGCTCGGCAGACGCCGGCGCGAGCTTCGGCCTCAGTCTGGCCGCCGAGGCCGGCTTCTCCAGCCTCGAGGCCACCCCGGCCGGGCCCTCCGGCAAGAGCTACCTGCTGGCGGCCACCGCCTCCTATCCCGACGGAATGAACCCGGCGCTGGTGGCCGGCACCAGCCTGTTCGGCATCCTCCGCAGCGAGGACGGCGGCCTGACCTGGAGCGACTTCGGCAACTACCAGGACTTCTTCCTCCGCAACGCCGACTGGTCGGTCTCAGGGAGCTGGTTCTTCTACCTCGGCTTCGCCGTGTCGCCCGACTTCGCCAGCGACGGCAAGCTGTTCTTCGGCCGCTCGTCGAGCATGTTCCGCAGCCAGGACGAGGGCCTGCACTGGCGCACCGTGCGCAGCCGCGAGTCCGATTTCCTGCGCTCCTTCGGCCTCGGCACCGAGCCCGGCGGCGACCTGGTGGCCTTCGGCGCCTCCTACGGCGGCGGCACGCTGCGAGCCAACGTCACCGCCGGCACCAGCGAGGCGATCCACGACAACGTGCTGTCCTTCCAGCGCGACATCGAGGTGTCGCCCAGCTTCCAGGACGACGGCATGGTGATCATCGGCGGCGCCCAGGGCAACGCCCTGTGGTTCGATCCGGCCGTCCCCACCAACAACACCTTCAACGTCAGCGGCTGGCTCCAGAGCGGCTTGGGCGGCACCCGCGAGGTCGCGCTCTCGCCGCGCTTCCACGCCAACCTCAGCGTGCCGGGCAGCGACCAGACGGTGATCTGGTTCAGCCAGGAGTACCTCACCCTGTCGCCCTCCATCTACCGCACCCTCGACCTCGGGCGCTCGGTGGACGACATCAGCTTCCAGACCAACGGCGCGCCCATGAACCCGGTCACGACCTTCGAGTTCGCGCCCACCTACGACGCCGGCAGCGCCGCCGGCCGGACCGACGTCTACACCTGCGCCCTCAACGGCGGGGTGTTCCGGCTGATGGACACGCGGTGGCAGCAGATCCACCAATTCCCGGGCCCGGTCACCGACTTCGCGGTCGACCCGAGCTTCTCCCGGCCGGGCAACCCGCGGGTCTTCGCCGCCTTCCGCGGCGCGCCCGAGCTGGCCGAGATCATCGACGACCCGGCTGGCGCCATCGTCAACGAGCTCGACTTCCCCGGCCTCGAGGGCTCCCTGACCTCGATCGCGCTGCACCCCGACTTCGCCAACCAGCCGGTGATCTACGGCAGCGTCTGGGGCAACGGCGTCCGCAAGCTCGACCTGTCCTCGGCCTCGCCGACGTGGGTCCCGGTCGGCGGCAGCTTCCCGCCCTCCTGGGTCACGCGGGTCGAGCTCGCGCCCGGCTTCCCGGCCGACAACCGGGTCGTCGCCTCCACCCAGCACGGCATCGTCCACGGCACCGACGTCCCCGGCGCCGCCTGGACCCAGGTGCCGAGCGAGATCCTGATCGACGACGTCGACCTCGGCTGGCTGTCCTTCGAGCCCGGCAACCCGCTCGCCCCCCAGCCCGACCGGGCCTTCCCCTGGGCGGTGGTCAAGTACAACGAAGCCATCTCCCTCTTCGGGATCACCCTGTTCGGTCGCGAGCTGCGCTACACCGAGTACGACGGCTCGAGCCTGGAGTGGGAGGGCTACGGCAAGAAGTTCCGGCTCAAGACCTTCACGACCAACGCCGCCGGCTCGATCGATTTCGAGGCCTACGACTACTGGACCGGCGCCCTGCTCGGCGCCAATTCGGTCGACCTGCGGACCCTCGGTCTCGGCGGGCAGGTTGAGCACGCGCTCGACCTGGGTCAGCGCAGCGCGGTGCGGCTGAAGATCTCGGTCCACCTCGACCCGGGCGAGTTCTTCGCCTACGACGGCATGATCATCGAGCCCTGAGCGGCGCGCCGCGGCCGGCGCCGGGTGGGGCGGCGGCTGCTACGATCCCGCGATGGCGGAGCGCAAGTTCATCCTCGGGCTGGACCTCGACGGCTGCGTCGCCGACTTCTACGGCGGCCTGCGGCCGATCGCGGCCGAGTGGCTGGGCGTGCCGCTGGACTCCCTGGCGGAGGAGGTGTCCTACGGCCTGCCCGAGTGGGGGGTCCCCGAGGCCCCAGGCGGCTATTCGGCCCTGCACCGCTACGCGGTGGTCCAGCGCGACCTGTTTCGCAACCTGGCGCCGATGCCGCGGGCGCCGCAGGTGATCCGGCGGCTGTCGGCCGAGGGCGTGAACATCCGCGTCATCACCCACCGGCTGTTCATCTCGCGCTCGCACCGGGCGGCGGTGGCGCAGACCGTGGACTGGCTCGACCGCCACGACATCCCGTACTACGGCCTGTGCTTCGTCGGCGACAAGGAGGACGTCGGCGCCGACCTCTACATCGAGGACACCGCCCGGAACGTCGACGCCCTGCGGGCCGAGGGCAAGCAGGTCATCGTCCACGCCAACTCCACCAACCGCGGCGTCGCCGGCCCGCGCTCCAGCGACTGGGACGAGATCGGCGAGCTGGTGCTGGCGGCGCTGGCGGCGTGGGCGGCGGGGGAGACGATCGGGGTCTGAGCGGCCGGACCAGAACCGGTCGACCAGGTCGGTGGAGTGGACCCTGGTGTCAGGAATTCGTGGCGATCCCGCAGCGGAGCGGGCGGCCGCTGGAGTGATTGCGGGCGACCTTGCCGATCTCCGGCCCTCGCCTGGCTGCAGGGCGGGACGGAGCTCGTTCGGGCTTTTCCGTTGATCCTCGTCCCGGGGCAGTCACTCCAGCATCAGCTCCGCTCGTCGGGGCGGCCCGAAATGGTCTCCTTGCCCAGGAAATCGGGTTGCTCCATGATGTCAACCGGTTACCCTTGCCCCCGCCCACGTTGGTTTCCGGCGTCGCCGATCCCGCCCGCCCGGCCGCGCCCCCCGCGCCCGCCCGCCCCCGC
>JACNJP010000073.1 GCA_014382465.1 Planctomycetota bacterium | reverse complement strand
GGCTGGCGCCCTTGATCGAGGACGCCGACGGCGTGCCGCTGCTGGTCCCCGGCGACTTCAACAGCGGCAGCCCCCTCGACTGGACCGAGGCCGCGCGGTCGGCCCACCGCGGCCTGGTGGTCGGCTTCCCGGTCAGCCTGGCCATGGCCGGGGCCGGCTTCACCGACGCCTACCGCGCCGCCCGCCCCGACCCGCTCGCCGACCCCGGCCACACCTGGTCGCCGCGCTTCCCCGGCGCCTGGCAGGACCGCATCGACTACCTCTACTTCCAGGGGTCGCTGGAGCTGCGCGGCGCCGAGCACCTCGATTCACACCCGGTCCGCTGGCCTTCGGATCACGGCGCGATGGTGGCCCAGCTCGGCCTGCCCGAGGAATAGAATCCCGGCATGAAGGCCATGCTGCTGGCCGGCGCCGCCGGCCTGTTCTGGGGAATCGGGGAAGTCTTCACCAAGGTCGTGCTGCACAGCGGCAAGATCGGCCCGGTGACGGCGATCGCGGTCCGCTCCACCGTGGCGCTGCCGGTGCTGTGGCTGGTGTGGCTGCTGGTGGCGCGCAGCGGCGCCGAGCCGGCCGGCTGGACCCGCGCCGGGACCCCCACCCTCGCCAGGCTGACCCTCGGCTCGGGCCTGCTGGCCGGCGCCGGCGGCATGATCTGCTTCTACCTGGCGCTGCACGCCGGAGAGATCACCAAGGTCAAGCCGGTCGCCTTCACCGTCGCCCCGGCGACCGCGGTGCTGCTCGGCTGGCTGGTGCTCGGCGAGGCGATGACGGCCCAGAAGGCGCTCGGCGTCGCGCTGGTGCTGGCCGGCGTGCTGGTGCTGACCACCAGCCGCTGAAGCGCCCGGGCCTAGCGCCCGCCGGGGAAGGCGAAGGCCTCGATGCCCTCTCCGGCGCTCGCCGGGTTGCGCGGCTCCCCCTTCCACCCGGTGAACATCTCCTCGCACAGCTTCTTCTTGCTGCCGACCAGGCCGCGGTAGCCCTCGAGCCGGTCGCCCTCGCCGTCCGGCACGCCGTCGACGTCGACGCCGAACTGCTGGGCCATCAGCATGCACACCCAGCCGCCGTCGCGGTCGAAGACCGGCAGGAACAGGTCGCGCGAGGCCGCCCAGTAGACGTCCTCGCTGTTCGACATGGTGTCGGTGACCAGGTTGCCGTCGTCGTCGACGTGGATGTAGACGTGCAGGTCGCAGTCGTAGGTCGAGTAGGGGAAGTCGACGTCCCAGGTGTAGAAGACCCGGTAGTAGGCGAAGGGCCGGCCCTGCGGGTCCAGGCCGCGGACCAGCGAGCCCGGCACGGCGTAGATCGCCTCGTACTCGTTGTTGGCGTGGGTCTTGTAGCCCGCCAGGTCGCAGTCGGTGGCGGCGATCGAGTGGGCGTCGGCGAAGTAGAGGGCCGCCAGCTGGTAGACGTAGCCGTTGCCGCCGCGCTTGCCCCAGAAGGCGTGCCGGCCCGGGACCTTATTGTCGAGCTCCCACTCCGGAGTCAGCAGCAGGCCGTCGTCGGGCTCGTCGTCGTCGGGGTCCCAGTCCTCGTCCTGGAGCATGTTGTCGCGCAGGAGCTGGGACAGCCACTCGGCGTCGCGTGGGCCGAAGCCGGGCAGCTCGGCCTGCAGCTCCACGAGGCGCCGGGCGATGCGCTTCTTGTCGCGCGCCGCCGGCCGCAGCTCCTTCACCAGGTCGCCGAGCCGCCAGATGGTGTGGCCTTCGCCGGCCTGGGCGCCGGCGGCGAGCGCGAAGTCACGCTTGACCCACTCGCGCATGGCCGTCGGCAGGTGGACCACCTCCTCGCGGTCCACCACCAGTTCGCGGGCGGTCGGCTCCGGCAGCCGCAGCGCCGGGTCGAAGACGTCGGCGACGAAGTCCTTCCAGGCGACCGGGTCCTGGAGGAGGGCGAAGGAGCAGATGGCGGCGGCGATCATGACTCTCAGGATCCGGTGTTGAAGGAGGCGGCCGGGAGGCCGGCGGCGTTGATCAGGTTGGGCTCGTCGGCGGCGCCGCCGGCGTAACGGGCGAACTGCGGGTGGGGAACCTGGTCCGACCGGAGCAGGACCTGGGCGCCGGCGATGGTGGCCTCGGCGGGGTGGAAGACCCGGTCGGCGCCGGCCACGGTGAAGCCGCTGGGCGGGCCGCCGTCGCGGGTGCCGAGGCCTTCGGCGTGGTCGAAGTAGAGGCGGAGCCGGTCGCCGTCGACGCGCATGCCGTAGTAGAGCGGGCCGGTGTGGATCAGGGCCGAGTCGCCGTAGGTCTGGGCCAGGGCCCACAGCGCCAGCCGGTGGCCGACGTCGACCTTGTTGCGCGGGTGGATGTCGCGCGGGTCGCCGATGTCGAGGGTCACCGCCATGCCGGTGTTGGTCACGGTGCCGAGGGTCCGGCGCTGGGCGTCGCGCAGGTCGCCGGCCTGGCCGGTGTCGCCGCCGTAGGCGAAGGGCGCCAGCTGGACGAACAGGAACGGGAAGTCGCCGCGGCCCCACTGCCGCCGCCAGTCGCGGATCATGTCGGGGAAGAGGGTGCGGTACTGCATCGCGCGCGTGCGGTTCGACTCGCCCTGGTACCAGATGGCGCCGCGCATGCCGAAGGGGATGACCGGCGCCAGCATGCCGTTGTAGAGCGCCGCGGGGCTGTTGTGGCCGAACTCGCTGACCGCCGGCTTGGCCGGCAGCTCGCCGTCCGGCGAACCCTTCTGCCAGCGCCACTCCCCCGCCAGCACCATCGCCGGCCCCTGGCCGGGGCCGTCCGGCGCGATCGTCAGCTGCCCCGGCTGGCCGTTGATGCCGCCGGCCCCGCCGGTGTCGTAGACCCGCACGGCGATGACGTTGCGGCCCGACCGTACGAGCGAGCCTGACACCGTGTAGCGGCGCGGGGTCTGCCAGGAGCCGGGGTCCATGTGCTCGCCGACGCGCTCGCCGTTGAACCAGGTGGTGTCCATGTCGTCGATGGGGCCGAGCTCGAGCACCAGGTCGCGGCCGGCCCAGGCCTCGGGCAGGTCGACCTCGCGGCGGAACCAGACGATGCCGTCGAAGCCGCCGAGGCTGCCCTCCCAGCTCGACGGCAGCTCCATCACCGGCCAGCCGGCGTCGTCGTAGCCGGCGGCCATCCAGCCGGCCTTGCTGCCGGTCTCGGCGTCGCGGAAATGCCGGCGCCACTCCTCGAGGCGCTGCTCCTTCTTCCACGCCGCCCGCTCCGGGAAGTGGGTCAGCTCGTCGATCAGCGCCCGGGCGTCGCCGAAGTCGCTGCGCCGCGACAGGCCGTCGATGCCGGTCACGGCCTCGCACAGGGGGCCC
>JACNJP010000074.1:1222-3280 GCA_014382465.1 Planctomycetota bacterium | reverse complement strand
GAGCGGGGGGGGAATGCGCATGGAGGAGCGGGGGGTAAGCGGTCGTCGCGGGCGTCGGCGACGAGCCGGCCGTAGGCGAGGAGCAGGAGCGGGCGGGAGCCGGCCGCCAGCGGCGGTCCGGACCAGGGCACGCGGTCGGCGTCCATGGCGGCCTCGAGGGTGCCGACGCGGTCGGCGACGCCGCACAGGGCGGCCGGGACCGAGGTGGCCATCGGCAGGGCCTCGGCCGGGTCGAGCCCCCAGGCGATGGCGGTGCGGGCCTGGTGGATGACGCTGGCCTCGGTGGCCGGCGCGTCGTGGGCCTCGGCGGCGCCGAAGGCGGTGACGACCCCCGCCCGGCGCAGCAGGCCGGCGGCGGCCGGGGTGGCGTGGTCGCCCTCGCTGCGGCGGCCGCGCTGCAGCCCGGAGGCCTCGCTGGCGGGCACCGTGCGCAGCGCCAGCTCGAGCGCCAGGCCGCTGAGCGGGACCAGGCCGGTCTCGGCCCGCTCGTCGTAGCCCTCCTCGTGGATGTGCTCGCAGCACACCGGATCGGGGTGCACGAAGCGCTCGAGCTCCTCGACGGTCGGGCTGTTGACGATCGCCCGGCCGGTGGTGTCGTAGGCCGGGCCGGTGGCGACCGGGACGCCGGCGGCGGCCAGCAGGCCGGCCACCCGGTGGGCCTCGGTGCCCTCCTCGAGGATCATCCGCGGCCAGCCGAACTCCTCCTGGAGGCGCAGCGCGGTCTGGACGTCGTGGGCGGCGCGGGCCTGGGCGCGGACCGGGATCCGGCCCTCCAAGGCGGCCACCAGGACCTCCATGTCGGCGTCCTCGGCCACCGCGCCGGAGGCGCGCGCCTCGCGGTAGGCGATCGCCTTGTAGAACTGGCGCCGGATCTCCCAGGTCACCCCCATCCGAGTGGTGGGACGGCGGCCCTTGGCGTCCCCGCCGCGGCCGGGCGGGTAGTTGCCGGAGCTGCTGTCGCCGCCGAACACGATCTTCAGCGCCACGGCGTCCTTCAGGATCCAGGCGGCGCTGCCGGCGGCGGCGTAGAGGTCGGCGGGCTGGCCGCCGGCGGTCTTCACCATCACGCCGAGGCCGGCCACGACGTTGAAGGAGTCGGGGCTGAGGTAGGCAGAGGTCACGCCCTCGGCGGCGGCGCGGCCGAAGGCGGCGTCGTCGAGGTCGGCGGTGGCCGAGACCGACATCGACGGCGTGCTCTCGCGCGACTCCTCGAGGGCGGCGCCGCCGACCCCCATATAGGAGTAGGCGTCGACCAGGCCGGGCGAGAGCTCGGCGCCGGCGACGTGGATGGCGCCCTCGGGCGCCGCCCCCGGGGTGATGGCGCGGATCTTGCCGCCGGAGACCACCACCACCGCGTTCTCGATCACCTGGCCGGTGCCGTCGTGGAGACGGTCGACGGCGAGCACCAGCTCACCGCCGCCGCCGGCCTGCATCAGGGCTGTCAGGAGCAGCGGAATCATTCTTCATCCTCCCCTTCTCGAGGGGCGGCCGACCAGACGGTGCGGCCTGCGATCATCACGGAGCGGACGCGCGACGAGGCGTCGAGCGGGTGGCCGCTCCAGAGCACCAGGTCGGCGCGCGCGCCGGGCGCCAGGCGCCCGTAGCTGCGGCCGAGCCCGGCCAGATCGGCGGCGTTGCGGGTGACCGCCGCCATCGCGGCCCCGGCGTCGCCGGTGGCCCGCGCGAAGGCCATGGCCGAGGTGCGGAGCGCGCCAGGGCCGTTCCAGGGACCGCCGTCACCGGTGCCGAAGGCGATCCGGACCTCGGCGGCGTGCAGGCGGCGCCAGGTCTCGACCTGGCGCGCCGACCAGTTGCCGTCGTCGACCACCGGCAGCCCGAGCAGCTGCCCGCGCAGGGCGCCGCCGAAGGTGGCCGGGTCGCCGGCGGCGATCCAGGCCAGGTCGACGCCCGCCAGCGCCGCGCGCGCGGCGTTGATCCCCTCGGTGGAATCGACCACCACCACGGCGGCTTCGCCGGCGGCCTTGGGGCCGGCGGGGGGCGCCCCCCCCCAGGGCTCCGGCGCCCCCGCCCGCGGCCCGCGGCGGCCCCCCCCGGCCC
>JACNJP010000074.1:0-1212 GCA_014382465.1 Planctomycetota bacterium | reverse complement strand
CCCCCCCCCCCACGCGCGCCCCGCCCGCCCCGGCGGCCCGCGCCGGGCGGCGCCGCGGCCCCGGCCGGCGCGCGGGGGGGGACCCCCGCCCGCCAGCCCCGCGCGCGCGGCGTTGACCCCCTCGTTGGAATCGCCCCCCCCCAAGGCGGCTTCGCCGGCGGCCTTGGGGTCGGCGGTGAGCGCCGCGCCCAGGGCTTCGGCGGCCCCCGCCAGCGACGACGGGCCGCCCTCGCGGCTCCGGTAGGGGCCGGAGAGCAGGCCGATGGTCTGGCGGGCGCGGGCGCTCATCACCCGCTCGCGGCCCTGGCAGCCGACGACGCCGCTCCAGCCGGCCAGGACCTGGATCGGATCGCCCTCCTGGTCGAGCACCGCCGGGACCAGGTGGACGGCGGTGATGCCGTGGGCGAGCCGGGCCTCCCAGGAGTCGTCATCGCGGTCGAGCGCGTCGACCGCCAGCAGCGAGGGCGTCAGGTAGGAGGAGGCCTCGGAGACCCCGTGCTCGGTGCCGACGCGGCTCCAGGCGTCGACGAAGCCGGGGGCCAGCACGCCGGCCAGGCGCAGCTTCACGGCGCTGCTGGGCGCGGCGATCTTGGCGCCGACGGCCATCACCTTGCCGCCGCGGAGCATGACCTGGCCGTCCTCGATCAGGGCTCCGTCGGCCCCGATGACGCCGTCGGCCTGGATCAGGTAGATCGGCTCGTCCTGCTGCGGCGGAGCCGCGGGGAGGGCCGGGAGGAGCAGGGGCAGGAGGCTGAGGATCACCGGTCGAAGCCGTTGTGGGCCGTGAACACGCGCATCGGGGCGGAGGCGTCGAAGGGGCTGGAGCCCTCGAACAGGAGCAGGTCGGCGGCGGCGCCGGCCGCCAGGGTGCCGCGCTCGCCGTCCAGGCCGAGGATCTCGGCCGGCACGCGGGTGAGCGCGTCCCAGACCTCGTCGGCGTCGGCGCCGGCCGCCACCAATTCGCCGGCGCGCAGCATCAGCAGCGCCTGGCTGCCGTCGCCGCCGCCGCTGGCGAGGGCGACGTCGACGCCGGCCTCGGTGAGGGTCATGAAGCGGCGGGCGAGGGTGCGCTCGGCGCCCAGGCGGTCCCCGTGGGCCGCCAGCGCCGGCAGCACCACCGGGATGCCGGCCTCGGCGAGCTCCTCGGCGATCAGGTCGGCCTCCTGGCCGCCCACGACCACCAGGTCGAGGTCGAAGCGCTGGTGCAGCTTC
>JACNJP010000075.1 GCA_014382465.1 Planctomycetota bacterium | reverse complement strand
GGGCGCGGGGCGGTGGCCCGGGGGGGCTGAGGGGGCGGGGGGCGGCGCAGAAGGCGGGGAGGGCAGCGTCTTCGGCTGCCCGCAGCGCCGCAATCTGTGCGGCGGTGAAGGACTCGATAATGTCGCCCATGCCGAGCCGCGTGAGCAGATCCTCCATCGGCAGGCGCGAGGCGTTGACCAGCACGGCGCGGGTGTCGTCACCGCCCGCGATGAGCGCGCGGACGAAGTCGGAGACCCTGCCGTACAGGGTCTTCAGTTGGTTTTCGAACGTGCGCGACGCCATGCGCTCGATGTCGAGCGACGACGCGACGTTGTCGAGGACGGGCCGCAGAGCGGGGTCGGCCGAGCGTGCCTGTCTGCGGACGTCGGCGACGGCCTCAGAGTCACGCTCGGCCTGGTCCGCCAGCAGGACGCGGCCAGCGGTGGGAGATTCCACCGCCACCCGTCAGCCCAGGTCGGCGAGAATGGCGTGGAACGCCTCGGCGCTCAGGCGCTCGCCGTCACGCTCGAGGCTGTTGAGGAAGTCGATGGCGTCAGCCTTGCGTCGGCCATCGAACCCGAGCGCCCTGGCGACCTTCACGATGTCCTTCCAGTCGCCCGGCGGGTAGGCGTCGAGCCATGCGAGGGTGTCGGAGGCGGCGTCGTCGCCATCCCCGGCCGGCGGCGGTGCCGGCTCGGGTTCCTCCTTCTTCGCGCGCTTGCGCTTCGGCTCGTCTTCGACCCATGACCACCGGCCCGCGTTGGCTGCGTTGACCGCACCCTTCGCGGTCCACCGCTCCAGGGGCCAGTCGATGAGGTCCCCCGGTCCGCACCCGCGCTTGTCCCCGGGCTTGTACGCGGCGCCGCCGATGAAGTCGTCATGCAGTCGAATCACGGGACCCCTCCTTACGGCACGGTGTCGGTGAGCAGGTAGCCGAGGCTGATGCGCGCCGCGTCGCCATGCTGGCCGACGAGGACCGACCCCTGGAACAGGGCCACTTCGTCGTCCCACGAGCGGGTCCCGTCGCCCTCGGTCCAGTTGTCCTGGGCCACCGTCTGGATGTCGCTGCCGGTCGGGCCGCTCACGCGGATGTGCGCGGACGTGTTTCTGCCGATGGGGCCCTCGCGGTAGTAGAAGACGATCTGCTCGTTGACGATGTACGCCTCGACCGACGCGACCAACGGCGCCGCCGTCTCGCGACGGACCTGGTGCACGTGGACCTCGTCCACGCCCACGTGCTGACGGACGAGATCCATCAACTGGTCGTCGGGGAGGGTGAACCGATTGGTGGTCGTGTTGCCGAACGTGCCGAACTCGATGGTGTTCTTGAGCGCGCGCCATGCGGCGATGCCGAACATGACGCCGGTCGGCATCGCGCCGCCGCTGGTGTCCGCCGCGATGTCGGCCGCGACACGCAGGTCGGTGAACTCGGTGGCGCCCGCGGCGCCAATCTGGGCACCCGACCCGCCCACGAGTGCGGCGAGGGTCGACGTGTTGACGGTGCCGACGTTGTTCCAGTTCGCGGGGTTGACGAGCGCGCCGGCCCACTCCACCTCGAGCTGCATCCGACACGCGTTCATCGCGGAGCGCGCCTTGCCCTCACGGACCTGGAGCAGCTTGATCTGGTTGTTGCCGACCTCTCGGTAGAGCGTCCGGGCGCGCGCGCGCAGCGGCTCGGTGATGTCGTAGTTGACGAAGTCGGGGTCGACCTCGCCAATCATCGGTGCGGCGGCCGAGTCGGCGGTCCTCAGCGCGAGCGACGGGGCGCCCATCTGGATGCGCCGCGACAGCCGCGGAATCTGACCCCGGACCTCGTCCTCGCCGATGGGCGTGTCGAGCGCCACCTGGTCGATGAGGAAGCGGTGGTCGGGCTCGGTGTCGGCCAGGATGCTCGGATTGATCGCCCGAATCGGGGCGAGCGATAGCGGGTTGTACGCCATTGTTCAGCCCTCCCTTACCAGGTGACCACGGCGACGGAGACGACGCCGGCGGATGGTGCGTTGAAGGTGACGGTCGCCGTGCCCGCGGCGACCACGGTCGACGCGATGCCGGTGGCCCCGCCGTCGACCGTCTGGAGGTTGGCCACGCCGAAGGTGTGAGCAGCCGGGACCGCGATGGCGATGGCGGCCGCGATGCCGGGCGTCGAGTCGTTGGTGATGTCGAAGCCGATGGACTCACGGAGGGTGGCCCCCGACTCCATCGCGCCCGCGCCGGCGCCGGTGCCGACGAAGACCTGACCGTCGAGCGCGACGGCCGTGATGGTGTCGAGCGGTGCGCTCCACGCCTGCACGTCGACGCCGATTTCGACGCCGAGATTGGTTCGCGACGTGGCCGCGTTGGCGACGTCAGACAGGTTGTTGGCGGCGAGCAGGGCACCACCGCCAGGCTCAGCGGCGCTGCCGCCCCAGCCGGAGCCGAGGAACAACACCTGCGCCTCTTGCACCGCGGCGCCCGTGGCGACATAGCCCTGGAAGAGGGCAATCGTCTGGTTGGCGGTCGTCGCGTTCGCGATGGGCCGACTGGCGGCGTTCACCGTGAGCTGGTTGTGGCCGCCCGGGGTGAGCGCCACTGCGGCGATTTGCGCCGCGTTGCAGTACTCGCCCGGCCCGCACAGCTCGGCGAAGTCACCGGCCGCGCAGTCAGCGAGGGCGATGCCGACGATGATCTGACCCGTCGCCATCGTGGCGTCGGTGGCGAGCGCGACCTGCGGCAGGCCGGCGGCGGTGTTGGCCAGCCGCCGGACCACCTGACCCTTGGTCAGCGCGACGTTGGCGATGTAGCTGATCGGAGACGCGGCCATCAGGATTCCTCCCCGGTGACGAGGTAGCGGTAGCCGAGCTCGTCACCCTCGCTGAGCAGGTTCCGCAGGTAGTCCTGCTTCGCCTTGCTGCCCTCGCAGGCCCGGTAGTCCTCGGTGAGCTTCGCGCGCCGCGCCTGTGCGGTCTGACCCGCGCCCATCGACGCCTTCGCCGAGCCCGCTCGGCCGAGCGGCACCGACCGCTCGGTCAGCGCGGCCCACACGGCGGGGTTCGAGTCGCGACCGGCCCACGCCTCGGTGAGTGCCGCCCGGTTCGCGGGCGCCACGCCGTCGGCGATGAGCGCCGCGATGTCGCGCTCGCGCTCGGACGCCAGGCGGGCGTCGCGCTCATCGGTGAGCTTCACGCCCAGCGCCGCGACCTGCTCGGTGAGGCGCGCCACCTGCGCGGCGCTCTCGGTGAGGGCGGCATCGCCGGCCTCGCTCGTCTCGCTCTCGCCCTCGAGCTCCGCGATGCGGGCCTCTGCGGCGGCGAGCGCTTCGCG